>JAGQXH010000023.1 GCA_020436695.1 Lewinella sp.
CCAGGTATGGGTAGCAAATGCTCCACCGGGGGAGATGTTATAGGAATGTGTGCCGGGTTCATCGGCCGGGGTCAGGCGTTTCTTTTTCCCGTTCTTCAGATCTACCTGATACAGGTAGCGCTGAGTCGGATTGTCCGGAGAAGCACTGACATAAATGTACCCGTCCTCTTTGTTGACCAGGTAAACGGAGGCAAGATCGTAATCGCCGGGGGTAAGCAATTGCTCTTTACCGTCCAGGTTGAATTTGTAGAGGTGCCTCCAGCCGTCTTTTTCAGTATCAATGATGAATTCATCGCCTTTACCCAGTTCTTCCAGGGTAGACTGACGAACACTTACCCAGGCGTCATCCGTTTCCGTATAGATGTTCTCCGCTTTACCGGTTTCTGCGGTTGCCAGCCAGAATTTCCGTTCATTTTGCTTGCGGTTGAGTTGTTGTATGAGCAATTGGTGACTGTTGCTTACCCACTGCATCCGGGGGAGATAATGCTGATACGGATCTCCGGGAATGTTCATCCAGGTAATGTCTCCATCCGACAAACGGATGGTGCCGATCCTGGCCGATGATGGCGTTTCGCCCACTTTTGGGTACTGCACCGGGATCGTGTAGCTATAAATAGAGTCCGTATTATTGATCATTAGAAAATCGCGGATATCGGTAGCATCTATCTGCCAGAAAGCCAGGTATTTACCATCATCGCTCCAGCGAAATCCATCCTGACAGCTGAATTCCTCTTCGTAGGCCCAGTCGAATGTACCGTTGATGATATCCTCGGTTCCGTCGGTAGTAAGTTGAGTGATCCTTGGGTCATCCGGATCGAGACTTTGTACGTAGAGGTTATGTTCACTGACGAAAGCCGCACGGGTGCCGTCGGGAGAGAATTTAGCAAACATTAATGTGGCCTCCGGCCGGCCGGCTCCTAACTGCAGGAGCGCTTTTTTCTCAAGATCATAAACCCAATAGTCTCCCTTGGTATTGGTTCGCCAGACGCGGCGGGTATTGGTAAAGATGAGCAGTTTGTTCTGGTCATCCGACCAGCTGTAATCGGCAATCTGTAGCGGTTCATCCTGTCCTTCCGGTACCAACTGAGTGGCGGCTATCAGAAGTTTTCCTTCTCCGGTGCGGGAATCGTAATAAACGATATCCTGTCCGGCCCCGCCGGCGGAGCGTTCCAGTTTGGTATAGCCGTCTTCAAACCACTTGAATGGACCGAGCCAGCCGGTACGAAACTCTCCACTGTAGATCCGGTCCAGTGTCAATAAGTCGGGGTCAGTAGTTTGCGCGGAAAGATTTCCCAGGAGTAAGATCAACAGCAAGGTGAAAATGGAGTATCTTTTCATGATTGGTGGATTAATCCCAATTAGTTGGATGAAATAAATTTGATATCGGAAGTACGAAACCTGCTACCAGTCCCACTCCTCGCCCAGATCCGGTTGACGGATCGTAGATTTCGTTAAGTTACGTTGTTTTTGCCGATCGATAACCAGGCGTGCAAGACCTTCATTGGCGGGTACTGGAGCGTCGGGCTCGAGTGCTTTACGCACGAGATCTTCGCGGACATCCAACCGATAAAACAGACTGAAAAGATGTTCTGCTCTCTGATCCAGCATATAATCGATCTGCTCGGCCAACAAACGAAAGAGCTCCTCTTCGCTCATTCCGGTTGGTTCCTCGGCGGATTCAATCTCAAAATCCCGTACAATGATCGCAGCGTGCGGATTTGGCTTTATTGGTAATTCCGACATACACGTTTTTTCTGATCCGGCAAATATACGATGAACGATGCTAAACTTTAGAGAAAGGGTCAACTTCCCTCAATGGGTTTTGAGCACTTGGTTGTGGATTTTGGTAGCCGGTCATACTTATCCGGATAACGGCCCTGAGATTTCAGCGTGTTTCCATTTGAGGGATCAGTCTGCTAATGCCTCGTTCGTTCACTTATATTTCTTTATGGAAAGCAGCTTGATGCCATAGGCATGTGTGATGGTAAATATAGGTGTAGAAACTTGGATATTGATTGTTTGCCAAATCTGAGTTCATTTACTAAGTTGAAATGCAGAGATGATCATTATTTTGAAGTAGTGGATTATTAATAATTATAAACCCTGCCTGTAATAATACTTTATGAGATTCAATCAAATCGAATAATATAAAATATGCAAATAATTATTCGAGTTCTAACGATCTCTTTTTTGTCTTTTATAGCCTTGAAAGGCAGATTGAAATTATCAAATTGTGTGTGATACAGTAAAGAAAACGCTATATCATTCAGCCGAAGAGGAGTAAAAATCTCCCCAGGAAGATTGTAACCGATGACCTACCTGGCTTGACTTGCTCCAGGGAAACATATCCCTAAAGGAGAAAAATGTCAGAATAAATACTTATTTTCATAAGATTATTGCATTTTTTACACTTTGCTTATAATATTTGTTAGCGTTTGTATTGTTATTTGAGTGTCTTGTTGGAGATAATTTCATATCTTGGCGACCGCTCAGAAATACAGCCAACCTGATTCTCGATAAAATATTTAAGTACGAATTTGCTGGTAATTTTAAAACTTGCTAGTAAAAATTTACTACTCCCTTCGTTTGTGTAGAGCCTCTTACTAAAGTGAATAAACACCAAAACTGATCATCCAGGATAATAATATTTAGGGCATATATCAGGTTCTCTGAATATTAATAGTTTAAATCTATAATGAACAGATATTAATTAGCTATTCGCCAGTTATTATATATTTAACAACAAACCGTAGACAGTAAAATGAGTAAAAAAAAGGACAGTAAGAAAAAAAAGGACAGCAAAAAAAAAGATTCAAAATCGAAAAAGGACAAAGCAACTAAAGTAGACCATTTAAGTGAGTTGGTAGCAGCAGTAAAGGGTCTTACCAAAGAGGTAACAAAACTGCAAAAGTCCAATGAATCTTTGAAAGCTGAACTTAATGACCTCAAGGGTAGCATTGAAGAGGATGAAGCAGCACCTAAAGTAGTTACGAAAGTAATGGAAGCACAGGTGTTGCCGCCCAGCAAACCTTCCAAAAAGGCGGCAGGTAAGAAAGCTGCTGCACCTTCCACTAAAGCCAAGGCCAAGCCGGGACCTAAACCGAAAGCAAAATCCAAACCAGGACCCAAGCCAAGGAACGCTGCTAAAAGTGAACCGGTAGTCGCAGTTGCTGCCAAACCGGGACCCAAACCGAAGGCAGCTGCCAAACCGGCTGTGGCTGACCGCCCCGCAAATCAGGAAGACCTGCGTTTTGTACAGGGACTGGGTGCCAGGATCGAAGCGCTGCTGATCAAGGAAGGTGTCAAGACTTTCTCTGATCTGGCAAAGGCTTCTCAGGCAAAGGTGAAGTCCGTGTTGGAACAGGCAGGCCCACGTTTTAAGAACCAAGACCCCAAGCCGCTCATTGATCAGGCCAAACTGATCAAGGCAGAAAATTGGGTAGAGCTGGAAGCGTTGCAGGCCAAGCTTATGGAAGGAAAGAAAAAACCGGGACCGAAGGCAGGAAGCCGCAGGAAATAACCCAAACGGGATTTTCTAACCCATCATTAGCACAAAGTTTAAAATACAATCATTTGTAGCCATGCCCACCCGTGGGCATGGCTACATGTTATCTTATTGTCTAGAACTTCCGATTGGATGCCTTTAATTCCTGTCGGATCTTTTTATTTACCAGAAGATAATAGCCTGCTTCCCCATTGGGTAGGAGTGCACATTGAAATTCTTTTTTCCCATTGAGCGTACACACCACCCGGCGATCTTCCTGCCGGCTCAGCAGTTGAACTGCCAACTCAATGGGAACCGGCAAATAATAGCCCCAAAGATTATTATTGAAATCAGCCAGGATAGCTGTAAACTGGATCATATTTTCGATTGATGAAAGACTACCAGTTACGTTCTTTTAGAAAAGCATCCAGTTCTTCTTTGGTCATCGGCATTTTTTCCGGATTCTTTTCCAGCCAGTTGAGGAAATCCGCCTTGATCTCGTCCGTCCAGCGGGTATCGATCTGTCCGGGTGTGTATTTGCCTTCCTTGAGACGGGTAATGCCAAACTCGTCCCGCATCATAATAAATTCAGCATTGATCACCACTTCTTCGGCCAGATGGGCCGGTATAAAGATCACGCCTTCTTTTTTGGCCAGTACCACGTCGCCGGGGAAAACCGTAGCTGTTCCAATGCGGATGGGTACATTAATACCGGTAACCATACTTTCGCGTAAGTAGCTGGGATCCCAGCCTTTGACCCAGGCATTGAATCCTTCGATCTTCTCGAGTCCTTCCAGATCACGTGAGCTGGCGTTGAAGACTACACCCTTGCCGGATTTTGCATAGATGGCATTACCCAGATTATCACCGATCAGTGTGCCGTCGACAATCTTTTCGTAACCGTCAGCTACGTAAATATCGCCCTGGGTCAGCATGTCGATGGGCCAGGAATTCATGGCACCTACGCGTCCCTGTTCATGGCCGCGATCCAGTGCGCGCTTTGCGTAATCGGGGCGATTCGGCATATATTGAACCGTCAGCGCCCGCCCGACCATTACTGCCTCGGGATGCAGGATCTGCCATTCGCCGGCAAACTGGTTGTTGAAACCTTTATTCCGCATGATCCCCCAGGCTTCCTCAATGGATACTTTTTCCATCCTTTTCAGGATACCGTCCGCTACCTTAGGCCGCCCGTCCTCAAAACGTTCGCCGGTCCACTCTTCAGTATAAAATTGCATGGCAGCCTTGTCTGGTGCCTGGGCCTGCAAAATGGTCGTACAGCACAAAATGATGAAGAAGAGTATATTTTTCATGGTGTTTTGATTTTTTGATATGGTGAAAAATTTAGAGATTGAGATGAACAATACCTCGAGACGAAGAAGTTGTTGAGGTAATGGAGTATGGCGTTTTGCACTGAATTTGATCTGTTACCAAACTCTTTCATCTCTTTTAACTTCCGTATTAGGAATCAGAGCTATCTGATGGCTCATCATCCTGTTTTCCCCGCCACCACATGGCCAGTGAAGAACCGGTAATATTCATCATGGGGCCGAATATGGCGGGAGCCAGCCCAACCGTAGCGATCTTGCCCATTTCCACGGCAATACCGGAAGCCAGCCCCGCATTTTGCATACCTACTTCGAGGGCTATTGTCCGGCAATCTTTTTCTTCCATTCTGAGCAGACGAGAGATCCAGTAACCCAGGAAGTAGCCGGCGGAATTGTGCAGCAGACAGGCCACGATCAGGAGGCCGCCCACCTGTAACAAGCCGTCGCGGCCATTGGCCGTAATGATGGTAATGATAATACCGATCCCGGCCATTGAAACAATGGGCATAGCCTTGTCCAGCCATCTGAATTTTCCGTGAAAAAAATGATTGAAAACCAAACCCAGTACAATGGGAATGATGACGATCTTGATAATACTCCACATCATATCCCAGAAATCGATCGGCACCAGTTGCCCGGCCAGGTTCTTCATCAGGAACGGAGTAAGTATCGGAGCGAGTAATGTGGCTACAGCCGTAAGGGTGACGGAAAGTGCCAGATTGCCGCGCCCCAGATATGACATTACATTGGATGCCAATCCACTGGGAGAAGAACCGATCAGGATGAAACCGGCTGCGATCTCGGGAGGAAAGCCGAAGGTGTAGGCAATGATGAAGCCGACCAGGGGCATGATGGTAAACTGACAGGCCATGCCTACGAATACCCCCTTCGGCATCTGTATTACACCTTTGAAATCTTTCAGGCTTACGGCGGTCCCCATCCCGAACATGATGACCTGAAGAAGCGGTACGATGAGGCTCTTGGTCTGGAAGTCACCCCAGTGAACGAATGGCTCTGGAATGATCATGGCCAGACAAACACCGGCAATGATCATCAGGCTGTAATAGATTCTTTTTAACATACTTGTTTTAAGTTAGTTTTTCGTTTTGTGGCAAAAAGATAGCACCTTTTTTTCGTTTTAGGATTCTGAAACATCCCAAAAGCCACATATTTTTAACCTGGATCGGGAATAATGCCAAATCAAATATGGCCATGAGGCCTGGTAGAAATCAGATTTAGAAAAAGTGCGAATAAATCGGACCCGGAATAGACTATTTACTATGAATCCTATTTACTTGAGTGTGGTAGGATTAGTGTTTCTTGTCTATAGCTGCGCTATTGCCAAATATGAAATTAAAGCAAAAGTAATTGACAGAGAAAATGGTAAGGGAATTCCCCTCACGACAATAAGTACAAAGAAGAGATCGGTAGAAAGTGATATTGACGGAAAATTTACTATCATATCTCAGAAAAATAAAGTATTCAGATTTTCGGGAGCAGGATATTATACAGGCGAATTTTTCCTTTCTCCAACAGATTCTGTAATATTATTAACTCCGGTTCCATTATCGGCTGATAGTCTCATAATAAAATGGTAGTCTTTTATTGACTCACTGCCGGTAAGCCTCATGCGTATAATACTTCGGCCGGCTGTCCAGCCGAATGTGTAGCCAGTAGACCCCCAGCCCGGAAGTACTCAGCCAAAGTTTTTGGTTGGATAGGTTTTTATGGTAGGTTCGGCCCACTTCCTGCCAGAAACGGTCAATCTGTTCTTCCGGTGCATGGCGGACGAATTGGGCCAGATGCGTATAAGTGTTTTTCGAAACCTTTGGGGTGGGTACAACGAGGGTAGCATCACCACCAATATTGGGAAATACTACAACGGGTTCATCCGTGAACCAGTTGTGGAACGGCCTGCTGTTGGCCTGTACACGCGCAAGTGTGGTACTGTTGACCAGTACAAATTCAAACGGCAACTCAAGTGTATCGAGCGTCACCGGCGGCAGTTCCCAGAAATAGGCGGGGAACGGTGAAGCAGCCAGTAAATCATTGTAAAAGGCCCGGAAGTCGGCATTTTCGCTCCACAGCCGGATAATTTCAGTTACGGGAAGTAGTTGTCCCGCTTGTTTAATTTGGTAAAGCGTGGTTTCCAGACTGAGGGATGTTTGTATTCCAGAGAACATACACAGAAGGCTTTACTTCAAAGATAGACAGTGCAGGTGTATACAATGGTCTTTTAGTTCAATTTATACGCTGAAATGGCGTAAAGCCCAAACAAACCGTAACCGTTATCGATATTGTTATGTACAGTGACCGGCTCTACAAATGGATTGTCTACTGCATTTTCGTAGAGCACTACGGAGCGGTTGTACAAATATAAGTCTCTGGTAAGGTGATACAGGATGACCCTCCCCTGAAAAGTACGCAGGCTGTTTCCAGATGTGTAGGTGCTGATACGTATTTTACGGCCATTGAAACTGGCATCAGAAAAGACGAGAGAGTAAGGCGCATTGTATACCTGAGTGAGAGTAGGGTCATTAGTGTTCAGGTATTGCTGAACATTACCCATCAACGTATCGCCATCAATAACGAACAACTGTTCCCCTTCCAGCGCAAGACCGTAATAATTTTCCTCACCGCTGGGGTCCTGAAATTCGACAATGACCTCATCTACCCGGTGGCCTTCCATATCGACGGTTCCTTCCAGTTCGATTTCAGCATAACTGACCGGAACAGGCCGTGGCATGATCTGTTCGGCGGATAACAGTGGATAATCGGCTGCACTAACTTCCAACCGGAAAAGGGTGCCGTATGAACGGATACTGTCTTCCAGTAATGCTGTATAATGTGCACTGGTTGAATCATAAGGCACCGTTAGGAATAGTTGTCCGTCTTTGAAAATTTGTACCCTGGCATCACTTATAGCAAAGGAGGAACGATCTTCCTGAATGCCGATGCTATTACTCACCAGGATGCGCAAATAGGCATCCACATCCCCCATCACAGCGGTAGTGACCAGTTTTGATTCATGTTCGGGGAATTCTATTTCTACTATCTGAGAAAAATCCTTGCAGGATAACATGCTTATCAGGCAGATCAGTAGAAGAAAAATATACGAGTTCTTTTTCATGCTTATTGATTATAGATACCCTTGCCGGTAAAAGAATGGGGCATTTATTATTAGGTTATATTACTTTCCTGAAAAGTAAAGTCAAAAGATATGGGAGAAGAACCAGGATTTCGCGGAGGAATCATACCTTCGATCGCAACGTCTTCTCCATTTCAAAACTTAAATCCATAAGAGACAGAAGGAATAATCGGAAGAATACTGATCTCCTCTAAAACGAGTTTGCTGCCTGCATAATTTCCGTCTCCATCAATTATCGGTAGATTGCTTAGGGTCATGAAGTAAGGATTACGATGGTAGTATGCATTGTATACCCCAATAGTCCAGGTTCGTTCACCCCACCTTTTCTGTTTATGAAAGGCAACACTTAGGTCCAGACGGTGATAGTCAGTCATTCGAAAGCTATTCTTATTGCCGCCGGCTTCGATTTCATAGTAGGAAGTGCCAAAAAGATCACTGGGATAGGTAAAGGTATTCAGCGTGACGGCATTGCCGGTGCCATATACCCAGGCAGCCGATAGCTTAACTCTTTTGGAAATATCGTGGTTGACCACCAGTGAAATATCATGCCGTCGATCATAGCGAAAAGGATAACGCGCACCACTGTTGATCTCGTCGAATTGCCGCCAGTTCCAACTCAGGGTGTATCCCAGCCATCCCGTTGTTCGCCCCTTCTTTTTCTGTAAGAAAAATTCCAGACCGTATGCTTCTCCATTGCCCTGTGTGACTTTATCCTGCCAGTCATTATCAACGCCAAAAAGGAAATAAGCCCCTTCCTTGTAAGACAATACATTCTGCATTTTCTTGTAGTAAGCTTCCAGGCTCACTTCAAACTTGTCGTTCAGGGTTCGTGCCATACCAATGGCTGCCTGCCAGGCTCGCTGGGGGAGGATACGGGCTGTGCTGGGTACCCAGAGGTCAGTGGGTAGGCTGAAGCTCTCGCTGCTCAGCAGATTGATGTACTGCGTCATAGTACTGAAAGAGGCTTTCAGTGAGAGATCGTTGCGTAGGAGGTAGCGCAAACTAAGACGAGGTTGGATCGAGCTGTACCATCTGTCCCCTACCTTAAACGCAGAGGCATGCAGTCCGGCATTGATCTTTAAGACGCCGAACTGCATATCGTCCTCCACATAGGCAGCGTATTCAGTAGAGTAGGTTGTTTGGGAACCGACAAGAGTGTCCAGGCCGATTTCATGATCTACCTCGGATTTAAAAGAGAGCGCGCCCGGGCTGTATTTATGTGCAGTAGCACTGAGCCCCATTCTGACATAATGCCGGGGTTGAGGAAAATAGTCGATGTCGATCTTTGCCGCAATATCTTCGATTCCCGAAAAATATTTGGCGCGGAAACTTTCCGGTTCCAGCGGGTTTAGATTGTCCACTGCAGCGAGGATGTCAATATTGTATTTGCTGTAAGTCAGCGTAGAATTGGCAAAGAGTTTAGGGGTGATCTGATAATTCCAGCGCAATGAAGAAATGAGATTACCCCAGTCGATACCACCGCTGACCCGATCGTAGTTGTCGGTGATTTCATTGCCGAAAACATCAGCACCCAAATATGCGGAGGCAAAAAGCCGATGCTTGTCATTAAATTTATGTTGCACTTTGGCGTTTAGGTCGTAAAAATGGAGCTTGATGTCAAAGTCTTCCCTTCCATCATCTTTCATAGATGCTCTAATGATGGGGCGAAAGATCAGATCGGCATAGGTTCGTCGGCCGGACACCAGGAATGAGGTTTTTCCCTTTACAATGGGCGCTTCGAGGGTCAACTTGGATGTGATGATCCCGATGGAGCCCTCGCCGTGAAATTCTTCCAGGTTGCCCTCTTTCATGTTGATCTCCAGCACGGATGAAAGACGGCCGCCGTAACGGGCCGGAAAACCACCTTTGGTTAGGGTCACGTTGCGAATAGCGTCGGCATTGAATACAGAAAAAATACCGAGAAGGTGGCTGGCATTATAGATAGGTACTCCATCCAGCAGAATGAGATTTTGATCCGGGCTTCCACCACGTATATACAGGCCGGTTTGCCCTTCTCCACCCGACTGTACACCGGGCAATAGTTGCAGGCTTTTGAGTACGTCCACTTCCCCCAATAAGGCAGGAATTCGTTTAATCTGTTCTACCGGTACTTCTATGCGGCTCATTCGGCTGCTTTCCTCGATCCGTTCGTATTGTCCGGCAGTCACCTCTACTACTTCTAATGCCACACTAGGGTCGAGTCGGAAGTTGAGACTTTGATTAGCCTTGAGATCCAGCACAATGGTCTGCGATTGATAGCCAATGTAAGAAGCAGTCAATTCAATGCTGTCAGAGGAGAGTGTGAGGCTGAAAAAACCATAGGTATTAGTAACTACGCCCTGTCCACTGCGGTGGTCGAACACATTGGCAGTAATAAGTTTTTCACCCGATTCGAGATCTTCCACATATCCGCTGATGGTATATTTGGATTGACATAAAAGTGTGCAGGAAAACGCCAAACACAGGATCAAAGAGAGAACAGCTTTCATAATTAACGGTGATAGGTGTAATGTGATTACTTTTTAAAAAGCCGAAAGAGACGGTTTATTACAAGATCCAGATTTTTTAACAAAGGTTGGTTCGATAGCTGCTTGTTCAATAAGTTGTGTTACACCACAATCTGACTGCCGGGTGCCTACAGGCCACAACCCTGGTTTTTATGATAGATTCGTCGCATCTCAATATCACAGAATTAAAAAAAATACGTATCCTTGTCGTTAATGTAAAAATCTACGATGCAGCCCGAAGTGCAAATGATCGAAAGCATAGTGCTTTCTGACAACTGGTACACACTCCGAAAATTTACTTACCGGATCAAGCAAGGCAAAAACGAATGGCAAACCCAGATAAGGGAGGCCTATGACCGCGGCAACGGGGCGGCCATCCTTTTGTATAATCTGGCGCAGCAAACGGTGATCTTGACCCGCCAGTTTCGCCTGCCGACCTTTGTCAACGGCAACACCACGGGCATGCTCATTGAAGTTTGTGCCGGCATTCTGGATGAAGAAAATGCGGAAGCCTGTATCAAACGCGAAACGGAAGAAGAGACCGGATATCAGATCGCTCAGGTAGAGAAGGTATTTGAAGCCTATATGTCGCCGGGTTCGGTAACGGAGATCCTGCATTTTTTCGTTGCCGCCTACAGCAGCGAAATGAAGATCCACGCCGGTGGGGGGCTGGATGAAGAGCAGGAGCATATCGAAGTGCTGGAATTACCTTTTACTCAGGCTTACCGGATGATCGAAACCGGCGAGATCCGGGACGGTAAAACGATCATGTTGCTGCAGCATTTGAAAATAAATGTATTTAAGTCGTAAGTCACCGGTCGGAAAGTCGTAATTCAGGTAGTATAGACCGGCTGAAGACGATAATGACTAACGACTTTCAGACTAACTTATCTACATGAAAATCATCAATGACCTGCAAGCCACCCGGGAACGGACGCTGGCTTATTTCGATCTTCCGGAAGAACACCTCAATAAAACCTACGGACCCGGTAAATGGACGATCCGGCAGATCCTGAACCACCTCACCGATGCCGATACTGTGCTGTATGAACGCATACGGCGGGGCATTGCCAATCCAGCACAGGTCGTCTGGGGATTCGATCCGGATCGCTGGGCGGAGCATCTGGATTACAAAAACTTTCCCTTGGTGATCAATAAAGCCATTTATCAGGCGGTGAGAAACGGGGTGATCTATCTGGCCGAAAGATTTTACGATTCACACGGAAACAACCAATATGTGCACAGTGAAACCGGCCTGCGGACGGTCAAAGAGGAATTTGACAAAGTAGTCTGGCACAACGAACGGCACTTGCAGCAAATTGAACAGGCGTTGCGCTCCAATCCTACTACTTTCTTGAAAATGTGATCAGATCTCCGCCAGATATTCGTGTACAAATTTGATCGCCATAGCCCCTTCGCCCACGGCTGAAGCTACCCGGTTCATGGCACCGGAGCGCACGTCACCGGCGGCAAAAATACCGGGCTGACAGGTCTCCAGTAAAAAGGGTTCACGATCCAGTTTCCATACCCGCTTAAAATTGTCGAAGCGGAACAGTTCTTTGCCGGTCTCAATAAACCCTTTTTCATCGCGCAGGATATCCTGCGGAGCCAGCCAGTCAGTAAAGGGACGGGCACCGATGAAAATGAATAAGGCATCGGCCGGAACTTCGTAATTGGATCCATCTTCCAGGTTTTGCAATACCAGTTTTTGTAAGTGACCTTCCCCGCAGGTTTCCATCACCTCACGCCGACCGTGTACTTCAATGTTATCGATCCGGTCGATCTGGTCGATCAGATAAGACGACATAGTAGATGTGAGGTCTTCCCGACGGATAAGGATGGTTACTTTTTCGGCAAACTTGGACAGATAAACGGCGCCCTGCCCGGCGGAATTCCCGCCGCCGACTACATAGACCTGTTTACCGCTCACGGCCTGGGCCTCCGTAGTAGCTGCTCCATAGTATACCCCTGCGCCGGTAAAATTGTCCACCCCGGTGGCCGGCAGACGGCGATAATCCACCCCAGTGGTGATGATCACACTTTTGGTATTTACGGTACTGTCATCGGCCAGGGTCAGTATTTTGTAATGAGCATCTACTTTGATGCTGACCACTTCCTGGGGAGAAAGAAACTCAATGCCGAAACGGGTAGCCTGAGTAATGGCCCGATGTGTCAGTTCCGCTCCACTCAGCCCTTTGGGGAAACCCAGGTAATTTTCGATCCGGGAGCTCGTTCCGGCCTGGCCACCGGGAGCCCGTTTCTCGATGAGCAGGGTTTTCAGTCCTTCCGATCCTCCGTATACGGCGGCAGCCAGTCCGGCCGGGCCCGCGCCAATGATCACTACGTCATAAAGATCGGATTTGGCCTGAGGGTTGAAGCCCACTTTTGCCGCCAGGTCCTGTACACTGGGATCTTTTAGATAAGAGCCGTCTTCAAAGACGACCACGGGGAGTTCCCGCTTATTCAGCTCGTGCAGGTCGAGCAATTCCTGTGCCTTGTTATTTTGTTCGATATCCAGCCACTGGTAGGGGATGAGATTGCCGGCCAGAAAGTCTTTCAGGTTGTGTGATTTTGGGGAGTACTGGTAGCCGATCACCCGGATACCCATAAAATCAGGTCGGTAACCGATCTGCCACTCATCGAGCAGATCATTGATCACCGGATAGAGCTTTTCGGAAGGAGGGTCCCAGGGCTTCATCAGGTAATAATCCAGCTGCACATCGTTGATGGCTTTGATCGCGGCTTCCGTATCCGAATAAGCGGTGAGCAATACCCGTTTGGCATCGGGATAGATCTGTCGGGCCTTTTCCAGAAAGTCGACACCAGGCATCTCGGGCATGCGCTGGTCGGAAAGCAATAGCGCCACTACCTCACCTTTTTTCCGAAGCTCCGTTAGTACCTCCAGGCCTTCCAGGGCAGATTCTGTACTGAAGATGCGATATTGCTCCCGGTATTCTGTCCGCAGGTCGCGCCGAAGTGAGCGCAGTACGCTGGCGTCATCATCGACCGAAAAAATGATGGGTTTTCTTTCCTCAGACATTTGCAGTTATTAGGTTTTAGTTTGATGAGTGAACCGGCTGGAAAAAACAGATCCTGAAGGTCGTTTTCCCCGGACGACTTTCCATGATCCGGATGTCCCCCTGATGCCGTTCAATGATCTTTTTGACAATGTCCAGCCCCATGCCGGTGCCTTCGCCCATGGGTTTGGTAGTAAAGAAGGGATCGAAAATGCGACTCTGATCTTCCTCCGGTATACCCGAACCGGTATCTGTAATGTACACACAGACTGACTCTCTTTCCCGAGTGGTCTTTATGGTGAGTGTACCTCCGTAATCCATTGCATCCAGTGCATTATCGATCAGGTTGGTCCAGATCTGATTGAGTTCTCCAGCGTGGGCACAGACCATGGGTAGATCCGGATCAAGGTCTTTGACCAACTGGATATTTTTGCCTTTGATCTTGTGCTTCAGCATGATCAGCGTGCTTTTTAGTCCCTCATGGATATTCAGGTTTTCCATGGTAGCGGCCCGGTCCATGTGGGAATAGGATTTTATGGCCTTGATCAGCTCTGATATGCGGCCGGCAGACTCCCGGATCTCGGAT
The DNA here is from genome assembly GCA_020436695.1 of Lewinella sp. Taxonomy (GTDB): domain Bacteria; phylum Bacteroidota; class Bacteroidia; order Chitinophagales; family Saprospiraceae; genus Flavilitoribacter. The sequence goes on from JAGQXH010000023.1 coordinate 14,071, forward strand.
ACCAGCCGCTCCAAATTAAGCGTGCTTTCGATCCAGGCCATAATGGGACCTATACTTTGCCCGGTAACAATATCATTAACTTGATCCAGTTCTTCAACCGTAAGCCCAAAATCGACAAAGGTTTCCGCGAAGGTATCGGCATCTTTGATGTCGTGATCCTCCAGCCAGTCGAGCAGGTCATCTCTGGCATCCTCTTTTTCCAGCAATCCCATCTCCACGCCCTGCACGTTCTTTATTTTTGAGAAGAGGATCTCATTTACCCGGTCGGTTTGTTCGCTGGTAACCCGCATGGTGATCACGTCTTTGAATTTTTCCGGCGTAGCGTGTACCCGCTTATACAATTCTTCCGAACTTCTCACCATGGCCGACGCCGGATTGTTAAGCTCATGGGCCAGTCCGGCCGATAATTTTCCCAGGGCCATCAGCTTTTCATCCTGGAAACGGAGCTGAGAAAAATCGCGAATACGGGTCGACATAACAGTCACCAGTGCCTGTACCAGGTCGTAGCTTACGTTGACCATTTCCACGAAGTAATCGCGGTGTAGCTCCAACACGTAGGTGTCTTCCAGCGCGATGCCGTAAGCCCGGGCGATCTTCATCCGGGAAAAAGGAAGCACACCCGTGATATTTCCCCGGCCGTAGATCCCCATTTCCTTACGTTTACCGTCCCGGGTGAGTTCGATCAGGTATTCACCCTGCACAATGATCTGCATGTGGTCTACCATCATATCCGGCTCAAAAATGTGTTCTCCTTTGGGATAGATATGATAGTCTGATTTATCGATCAGCCATTGGAGGGCATCGGGTGAAATGTGCTGTATCGCCTCAATGCCTTGAAGTTGGGTTAGCAGGTCGGCAGGTTTGTCAATGATGGGCATACGGGGATTTTGATAAGTACTATGTGGAAACAATATTTTTGTCGATTCAGTTGTCTCAGGTTGTAATGCCGGAAAGTTTAGATGCTGCACTATATATCTGGAAGAGGATGGTCTCTTACACTACGTTTTATTCATGTCGAAAACTACCTTTTTCACTCTTCTTTTACAATTTTGGCTTCAATTTCAGACTTCTCAGCCATCTTTGTACGTTACCGGGCCGGTTAAATACATGAATCTTTATCCCACGCTGTTCGTATTCCTTTAATAGGGTCAGTATGCGGGGCTGACGGATACGCCGGTAATTCCAGACATAACGGATGAATTCCGGAGTAAGCCGCTCCGGGCATCCTGCGGGTAGGTCGGGCCGCGTACGGCCATGGTAGCGGATACGCCGTAGGAAAATTCCCCAAAGGCAGCGGTATCGGTTGAAGTCCAGGAAGATGATGGTATCTGCTCTTGCAGCTCTCATATCAAGAGTGCCTCCATAGTTGCCGTCCATGATCCAATTGTCGCCGGCGATAAGGAGACGGACGGTTTGCTGCCAGTCTTCAACCGAGGGTTCCTGCCAGCCGGCTTGCCAATAGTGAAAGTCCAGATGGATCAGTTGGAGATGCAGTAGCTGATGGAGTTTCCTGGCCAATGTAGTCTTGCCGGAGCCGCCGCAACCGATGATCAATATGCGTTTCATTGCAGAATAGGGGTATTTGACAGCAAAATAGGCAAGCATTTGAACAAGGTATAGGGATGGCGTGTAATTTTATGTTGGGCATGCACTGTACTGACTGACGATCAATAGACTTAAGACTAATATCACCTGTAACTGAATTTGAAAATGAAAACTAAAACGTCCTCAAAAGAACTGGGCACCCAGTCGATCGGCTCCTTACTGGTAAAAATGGGAGTACCGGCCTCCATCGGTATCCTGGTCATGTCCATCAACTTCATTGTTGATACCATTTTTGTGGGACATTTTGTGGGGACGCTGGGCATTGCAGCCATAACTGTGGTCATGCCAATTAGTTTTTTCTTTTCTTCCGTAGGTATGGCCATCGGTGTGGGCGGTTCTTCGGTGATCTCCCGGGCTCTGGGTAGCGGAGATGGACAAAAGGCCAATGTCACTATGGGCAATATGGCTTGTCTGACCGTCATCATGGCCATGATCGTGGTCGTGGGTGGTTATTTTTACAATACGCCCTTATTACATCTCTTCGGTGCACAGGGTGATATACTGGACCCGGCGCAGCGTTATTTTGGTATTTTGCTCACCGGTATACCCTGTTTGGCCTGGGCCATGATGGCTAACAATGCTATGCGGGCAGAAGGCAAGCCCAAAAAATCCATGATTGCGATGATGATCCCGGCGATCACCAATATCATCCTCGACCCCATTCTGATCGTAGGCTTTGATCTGGGCCTGGAAGGCGCGGCCATGGCTACGACTATATCCTATTACGCTGCGGCGCTCTATACCCTGGGCTTTTTCATGTTCGGCTCTTCCGAGTTGGCCACCTTCTGGAAATACCTGCGCCTGCAGTGGGAGATCACCCGGGAGATCTTCTCCATCGGATTCGTTACGCTCGCCCGTCAGGGTGCGGTCAGCCTGCTTACCATTGTACTCAACAATGCACTGTTCCAGTACGGCTCGGAACTATCCGTAGCTATTTATGGGGTGATCAACCGGGTCATGATGTTTGCCAATTTCCCGGTATTGGGCGTCACCCAGGGATTCCTGCCAATTGCCGGTTACAATTACGGTGCTCAGCATTGGCAGCGGGTGAAAGACACGATCCGGATTGCCATTGTTTCCGGGACGGGTATCGCGCTCATCATTTTTGTGGGGATCATGGTATTTGCCCGTCCATTGGTTGAGCTGTTTACTAAAGACCCTGAACTCCTGGAACAGGGGCCGGCCGCTTTACGAATGGTGTTCATGGCTACTCCGCTGATCACCGCCCAATTGGTAGGCTCGGCCTACTTTCAGGCAGTGGGTAAACCCATACCCGCTTTATTCCTTACCCTTACCAAGCAGGGCTTTTTTCTGGTACCGCTGATCCTGGTCTTCCCACTATTCTGGGGGCTTGACGGAGTATGGATCTCATTTCCTGTAGCGGATGTACTCGCTGCCGGCGTGACGCTCTGGGCTTTACGGAGGGAGGTGAAGCGGAGTTTGAACGGATTTATTCGTAAAGACAAAGCAGCAGTAGTGAAGGAAAAAGTATTGGTATAACCGATGAGCACCGGGTTATGAAATAAAGGTCAACTTCTTTATCAAACCTCAACGGATTTAGTACCTCTTTTCCTTTTTGGACGCATATCTTTTACCGCTTGATCTTCTCATTCGGAGAGCTCCCGATTTTCTATATTTTTATAAAAGTTTGATCTTTGTAAAATATACCTTGCAGGATATTAAACGAGCAACAATGGAATCACTTTCCCACACGGAGGAAAACTACCTGAAAGCCATATTCAAAATTAGCGAGCGGGACGGAGAATCAGTCAGTAACAATTCGATCTCTACAGAAATGCAAACTTCGGCCGCTTCGGTCACCGATATGATCGGACGGTTGTCCAAAAAAGAACTGATCCACTACCAAAAGCACCGCGGGGTAAGCCTCACGAAAGGAGGACGGCAGGTCGCCACTCATCTGGTGCGAAAACACCGGCTGTGGGAATGTTTTCTGGTGGAAAAGCTCCACTTCAACTGGGATGAGGTACATGAGATCGCGGAGCAACTGGAACACATACACTCCGGAGTGTTGGTCGAAAGACTGGATGAATTCCTGGGCTTCCCCCGCTTTGATCCGCACGGTGATCCAATCCCGGATGCGGATGGTAACTTTGCGGTTCGCAAGCAGGTACCGCTGGCCGAGTTACGGGACGGAGAAAAAGGGATAGTTGTAGGCGTGCAGGATCACGCTTCTTCTTTTTTGCAATACCTCGACCGGGTGAATCTCGGACTCGGTGCCCAGGTCGAAATGCTAGAACATTTCGAATACGATGAATCGGTCAAGATCAAACGCATTCCGGATGTGGAGCTGGTGCTGAGTAAGAAGGTAAGCCAGAATCTATTTGTACAGAAGAGATAGTTTATAAAGCTATGAATGACAAAATCAATGATATCGATACCTACATCAGTATTTTTCCAGCGGAAGTGCAGGCGATCCTGCAAGAAGTAAGGGCTACCATACAAAAAGCCGCACCGGAGGCAAAAGAAGCCATCAAATATGGCATTCCTACCTTCATTCTTTCGGACAATCTGGTCCATTTTGCGGGCTATAAAAATCATATTGGGTTTTATCCGGCGCCTTCAGGTATTAAGACTTTTGAACAAGAACTCTCCGGATATAAAAGTGCAAAAGGATCGGTGCAATTCCCTATTGATGAGCCGATGCCGTTGGAATTGATTGAGCGGATCGTACGGTTTCGGGTAGAAGAGAATCTGAACAGGAGGAAAAAATGAATCACCCATCACTCCCACTCAAAAGTATCGATCAACTCCGTTATATCCATCTTCACAAAATCATACATCGGTGCCAGTGAATCCGGGTTGATGTGCGTATTAAAATACAATGAGGCCCTTACGAAGTGTTCCCGGTTATCCGTCAGGTAGAACTGGAACGGAGATGCGGCCGGGCCGGTAATGTCAAAGCCGATACCGTCCACATTATGATCCGCTTTGCTGATGCGGATCTCCTGGATATAATTGGCCTTTTTGTTCTGCCAGTCCGCCATTTTGAAAGCTTCGGTTCTCAATTTATCCAGTTCTTCGGCACTGCTCACCGGCGCATAAGTAAAATGCAGCCGGGCATCAAACTGCGGATAAAAAATATCGAACCAGCAGGGATGAGTCGGTTTGCCATCAAAAAAGCTGGTGTCCTGGATCACCTCGGTGTAAGTAGGGTATTGAAAAGTGAAATTACAATAATCAGGATCAAAGGTCTGGTAGGTCTTTTCGGGGAATTCAACGCGGGGATAGGCCCGGGGACGGGGCGTCAGTATATCCTCATCGCCGCAGCCGGCCCAAAGTACACTGATTGAGGTGATGGCCAGGCCGTAAAATGCCCATTTGGCACAAGCCGAAATATGGCCTGATATTTTGGTCGGTAACAGATTATTTAGTCTCAAATCCTGCTTGTCTATTTAGTAATGTGTAGCACCGGAATTGTATCGATCATCATAAAATTTTTCCCCTCACTTATCGGCTGTCGACTCTTCCTCCGGCAAAGTAAATTGTATGCTTTCAATCCTTCGCTCACTCACCTTCAATACGCGAAAGGTATAATGGGATTGAACGATCTCTTCGCCTTCCTTGGGCATGCCGCCGGTTAATTCCAGTAAGAGGCCCGCTACGGAGTCCGATTCACCTTTCACCTCGTCAAAGGTAGACGTATCGACCCCCACTATACGACACACGTCATTCAACAGGGTTTTGCCGTCAAAAACAAAGTTGCGCTCATCCACCTGATGGTAGATCACTTCCGGATCTTCATCGAATTCATCCTGGATCTCTCCAATGATCTCTTCCATGATATCTTCCAGCGTGACAATGCCGGCCGACCCGCCGTATTCGTCCACTACAATGGCCATGTGCAGGTGTTCCTTTTGGAATTCACGCAGCAGATCGTCGATCTTTTTCGCTTCCGGCACAAATAGAACGTTCGTCCGGATAAGTTGTTGCCAATGGAAATCTTCTTTTTGGTTGAGATGCCCCAGCAGATCTTTAACGTACAACAGGCCGATGACCTTATCAAAGTCTTCATCGTACACAGGAATGCGTGAGTAGCCGGATTCGCGCACGACCTCGAGTAACTCGTGGTAACTGATGCGATGATCTACGGCTATGACATCGATCCGGGAGCGCATGATCTGTTTCACGGATACTTCCCCGAATTTGACGATGCTTTTAAGCAGATCTACTTCCTGGCCGGAATCTTCCTCGTTGCTCACTGTCAACTCAATAGCCTCATCAATATCTTCCCGACTGGCTAGTCCGGCACCGGCCGCCGTCAACAGCAGCCGTCCCTCCAGTACTTTGGTCCAGTTGACGAGTATAGCGCTGATGGGACTGAGTAGGCGCATAAGGATATCCAGTGGAGCAGCCATAGCGCGTGCGAGGCGGAGGTTGTTGATCCTGGCGTACACCTTTGGGGCAACTTCTCCAAAAAGCACCAGCAGGAAGGTAACCAGTACTACCGTTAGAAGAAATTTAAAACCCTTGGCCAGATCTTCCTGCGACAAATTGAGCCAGTTGAGAGCCGGAGACAAAGATTCGGCCCAACTATTGAACAACTCGGCGGATAACATACTGGATAGCACGTACTCGGATAGAATAACGATGCCGATGTTGATGAAGTTGTTGCTGATGAGAATAGTGGCCAGCAGTTTGCGTGGTTTGTCTTTGAGATAAAGTATCCGCCGGCTCGAGCCTGTATTTTCCTGATTTAGTTTTTCAAAATCATTCGGCGTGAGTGAAAAAAACGCCACTTCAGAACCGGAAACCAGTGCAGAACACAACAGCAGAAATAGAATAGCCAGGATACCCAGAATGACTTCGGAAGAAGGAAGGGTTAACAGTAAAGTAGAATGAGTTAGAGATAAAACCAGACTACCAGGTTCGGTTTCCAATTAATCCGGAATTAGGTACAACAATAAGTAGCATCCCTTTAGAAGGGGAGATCATCATCAGCCGTATCCGTGATGACCGGCTCAGAAGTTGGAGCGCCGGAGGAAGCCGGTTCTATGCTAGAGGTGCTATAGCCTCCCGGATGTTCGTCATCTGCTGAGGGGAAATAACCACCACCGCCTTCACTTCCGCTCCGGGTACCCAGCGCACGAAAATAGTTGCCGACCACTTCGGTGGTTCTGCGTTTATTGCCGTCCTGGTCCTCCCAACTGCGGTGAGTTAGTTTGCCGTCGACATATACGAGCATACCCTTTTTCAGCTGGGTTTCAGCCCGCTCAGCCAGTGAGCGCCAAACTACCACATCATGCCACTCGGTGAGCGTTTGCCATTCCCCGCTTTTATCTCTGTAATTTTCATTGGTAGCAACGGAAAACTTGGCGACTACAGCTCCATTCTCTAAGCGACGTACTTCGGGGTCTTTGCCAAGATTCCCGATGAGTATTACGCGATTAACCATGCGTGAATCGGTTTATGATTTATTATTCAAATAAATTTAGTGAAATATCCCGTAAATAGCAATCAATCAGCTTGGGGAAGGCAAATTTACTTAAGTTTTTTCGATTGATCACCAAGTAGGCGTCCGGAAGAGGAAATGGAGTTTTGGCAAGCCTGAATTCGCGGAAAATACCGATGATCCGCTGGTGGGTAAGCTGCTGCCGGAACGGGCCGGCAGTGCGTTGTACGGGCAGTGATCCAGGCAACCCCAGGTCCTGCCACAGGCCGCTGGCTTGCCAGCCGGTGTAGTCCAGTTGGGCCGTTTCGATCAGGGGAAATTCGTACAGTTCCTGCCAGATGTCCTTATCCGTTCGCTTCTGGATGAGCAACTGGTTCTCCCATTGAAATACGAAGTAATGGAAATAGCGATCTTTCCGCACCAATTTTTTGGCCTTTACCGGTAACTGTTCAACCGTACTGCTTTGATAAGCTACGCAACTGTCGACAAACGGACAGCGGGGGCAGTCGGGATTTTTCGGCACACACTGTAGTGCGCCAAAGTCCATGATGGCCTGATTGTAGTGGGCCGGCCGTTCTTTATCTAATAGTTGTTCTGCCAGCGCAGAGAAAAACTTTTTCCCCGGGGTGGTATCGATGGGCGTGTCACTGCCGGATATTCTGGCCAAAATGCGAAAGACATTGCCGTCGAGTACAGCATGAGGAAGCCCGAAGGCAAAAGAGGCAATGGCCGCAGCGGTATAAGGGCCCACACCGGGCAGGCGGAGCAACTCTTCGTAACGGGTGGGAAATTGTCCGTTCCATTGTTGGGAAACCACCTGGGCAGCGGCCTGTAAATTGCGTGCCCGGGAATAGTAGCCCAGCCCTTCCCATAGTTTCATCACCTCGTCCGGCGGTGCGGCTGCCAGGTCTTCTACCCGTGGATAGGCGGCTTTAAATTTTTCGAAATACGGCAACCCCTGTTCAACACGGGTCTGTTGCAGAATGATCTCCGACAACCAGACCAGGTAAGGATTTTTTTCCCCTTTCCAGGGCATAGGGCGATGAATACCTGCCGCCCAAAGCAGAAGTCGCTCCCGGAAAATTGTTTCAAATGCACTGCTAACCATATTGGCAAAAGTAAAAAATAAAGGCGATGAAGTTTCCACTCCATCGCCTGCGGGTGTATATGCACAATTATCGTTTTCTGGCCCGAAAACAAGAATAAGTCGTTAAGTTTTCAGTTTACTAATACACCGCCCTGGTCTTCAATACATCCACACTGCCGTAATGTACTTCAATGAGTTCTTTTAATTCTTTACGGGCAAAGAAAATCCGGCTTTTCACCGTACCCAGCGGTAAGTCCAGATGTTCGGCAATTTCCTGGTACTTAAATCCCTGATAGTGCATTAAAAAAGGGATGCGGGTACTGTCATCGAGGCTGGAGATCATCTGAACGAGTTCTTTCATGACAATGTTGGATTCTGCGCTATTGGCAATAGATTGTTTTCCGGAATTGAGATAGTACAGATTATCGGTAGAATCCATAATGGTATTTGACTTCACCTTTTTCCGGTAATTGTTGATGAAAATATTTTTCATGATGGTAAACAACCAGGCTTTCAGATTCGTGCCCGGGCGAAATTTTTCCCGGTTGGTCATCGCTCGGTAGGCCGTTTCCTGAAAGAGGTCCTTGGCGTCTTCTGTGTTCTTGGTCAGATTATAGGCAAAAGACTGCAAAAGGACAGATAACTGGTCAAAACGTGCATTGAACTCTATTGGAGACATTGTCTTGATTTTTTGTTTAACGGGCTTTTTAATTTTGTTGAATCAAATTTATGAAAAAATTAAACAAAATTCAATAAAATGGACCAATTGATCTTTATTTATTCCAGGCAAACAATCCATTTTCCATTCATTCAACTGAAAATCAGCTTATTATGGCTATTCCGAAATATACATTTTCATGTAAAAAATTTCAGAAAAAAATGAAAGAAAAATACACCCTTCTTTTCTCCTCCTTTTTGTCATGTCAAAGCCTTTTGAAAAGCATAAAGGCTATTTGGGAGTAAAGATCTGCTCCAGATCTGCACCCAGTTGCGGCAGTACCATCTTGAACCGTTCGGTAAAAACCAGATAGAGGGTAATGCTTACCTGTAACGAATCTAATGAATCCAACCCGATGTAATGGAGCAATTTTTCGTGAGAGAAACCGCTGATCGCTTCCAGAGAGGGCCAGATATCATCACTTACGGTGGGAAAACTGGTTTCGGATGTATTGATCAGCAAACGAGCGTACTCGTGAATGGCTACATTGTAATAATGCTGCGGTTCGATAAATGAGCGCATGACATGCTCGACGGAAAAAATGAGCCCATTACCGTATTCATCGTCGAATACTTCCGAAGCATGCAGGTGATTGGGATATTGCGGTGAAGGGAAAGGATGGGCATAGACTATAATATTCTCGTAATCGGGGAAAAGGAAATTCAGACGATGAAAATTAACCTGGACGGCACCGGTGGAAATAGCGGTTTTAACGTCTTCCGTCACCTTCTCCATGGCCTGGGGCATCCAGCGCTGTGCCTGATTGAAAAGAAATACCCTTTTGCGGAACAGGCGTTTCCCGTCGCCCGTCAGCCGCTGGTAGAAAGGCGTCCGCTCCAGAGGAGGATGCAGGCTTTTGGGAAGGTCGGGCGGCTGGCGGGTCCACCACCACCAGTTGATCTGTGGCCCGTATACATAGCAAAGAACAGCCAGGAGTAAAAAAACGATCAGTCCTGGTGCGTACTGTTCTCCCAGATCGTAAGTAAGGTATCCGAAAAAGGTAGCCGCAAGAAGGCAAATACCGGCTAGTATTCCTGAAGGCATAGTTGCGTTTTCGTGTGATCAGGAGTAAATGTACGATCTTATGCGGTCAGTGTCTATTGAGTAAAATGTTAAATAGGCCAGTGGCAATGCAGGTTTTCGGTAGCAAAAAAGCTTGACTAGAACAGGTGATTTTTTGTAACTTGCTAGTATTCTGCACCTTTTAAAATCCCTCTTGATGAAAACTGCACTGACCTATCTTCCTTTATTCTTCCTGCCTTTTCTTTCCTGTAGCCAAAATCCGGCCAATAATATCACCCACCTGGATTGCTCGGAGTATTGGGCCTCGGTCGCCTTGTCTGATTTCTGCTCCCTGGCTATCGAACATTTTGATGTCAGTGGCTTAGTGGACATTTGTAACGCCGATCAAAATGATAACTTTCCTTTCGACGAACTCATCTCGATCCGGGTGTACAATGCCTTCAGTGAAGCATCGGCGCGAGAGGAATATGATGCGGAAGAAGAGGATGCAATGAGTCTGGCTAATTACCAACCGGTGGATGACCTGGGCGATGATGCTTTTGCGGAACTTACCGTTGAATTCGGAAAGCTGGGGTTCGTGATCATTCAGATCGTAAAAGGTACCTATAACATCTATATCGAAATTAACGGGAATGCGGCCAATGGCTCCAATAATTGTCTGGATCCGGATACGGTCTTTGAATTTGCCCGGAATGTAGTAGCTCCGTTATAGCCTTTTAATTTGTAAGTGATCCCGGTATCTTTTTTTGACTCATAATGGAACTGTGGTGATTGATCATTTGTATCTAATGCATAGCATCAAACCATCAACATGGAAGGATTCAGGGTCATTGCCGGAGATCGCATCATTCGCTTCAGCTATTATCTTGAAGAAGCTCCTGTTACATCACGGGCATTTGCTGCTCTTCTTCCCTTCAGCAGAATTTTTTACCACGCCAGGGTTTCCGGTCAGGAGATCTGGATAGACGATGTACCTCCTCTGGCTATCATTCAGGAAAATGCCTCGATCTTTACCGTTCCCGGGGAGGTGGTATTTGGTCCGTCCAGACCAGTTCGGACCCGGACAGCCAATTGTATGGGCATTTACTACGGTGACGGCCGGGGGCTGGATGCCTGTAATATCTTTGCCAAAGTATGGGACGAAGACCTCGAATTGCTACGGGAGCTCGGGCAATCGATCTGGGAACACGGCAAACAACGGATCACCTTTGAAACACTAACTGAACAATAGGATGACTGATCGGATCGCTATTTTGGGAGATTTCAACCCAGCCTATTACACCCTGCATGCACTGAATGATAGTACCCGGGCCGTGCAGCGGTATCTTGGGAAGGAGATCCAATTCGACTGGATCGCTACAGATATTTTTGATGGCCGGCAGGTATTTGAGAAGCTGGAATATAAAGGGCTGTGGATTGCGCCCGGCAGCCCGTACCGTGATATGGCAAATGTGCTCCGGGCTATTCACTATGCCCGGGAAAACCGCCTGCCTGCTTTTGGTAACTGTGGGGGCTTCCAACACATGGTCATCGAATTTGCCCGCAATGTATGCGGGGTGACTGAGGCCGGACATGAAGAAGAATTCCCCGGAGGCCGGGAGCTGGTGATCCGAAAACTGGAATGTTCTCTGAAAGGAGAACAGGAACAGGTTCAGATCATTGATCATTCCAGTCTTTTGTTCCAAACTATCGGACGGAGATCTTTACTCGGCAAATATTTTTGCAGCTATGGGTTGAACGAAGAATATGTCCCGGTGCTGGCAGCCAACGGCC
>JAGQXH010000240.1 GCA_020436695.1 Lewinella sp.
TGCCGGAACCTATACCGTTACGATGGAGCAAGGGAACGGCTGTGTGGCCACCGCTACCCACGAACTGGCGATCATCAACTGTCCTGTTGATGTAGAACTGAATAAACTGGTGGATGTGTTGAATCCCGAGATCGGACAGCGCCTCAATTACGATATTGTGCTGACCAATAAAGGTCCGGGAGCAGCTACCGGTATTACCGTAGTTGACGAACTGCCCGACGGCCTGACCAATATCACTAATATAAATGAGGGGGGCACGCTTAATGATAATACGATCGTTTGGGAAAACATCTCACTGGAAGAGGGCGAAACACTGGTGTTGAGCTATCGGGCCCGTGTAGGGTTGGGTACCAGCTATACCAACCTGGCGGAGATCACCCAAATGGATCAACAGGATATTGACTCTACGCCCGGTAATGGCGTAGACACCGATGGTGACGGCAATGTCAGTGATGATCCGGACGACGAAGATGATGGCGACGGGGTAGAGATCATTCCCCAGCCTTGTAGTCTGGGAGCTTCCGTCACCAATATTATATGTGATGACAACGGCACCCCAGTAGATCCTTCTGACGACACCTTTACTTTCATGGTAATGGTAAATGCCGCTAATGCCTCGGGTTCGTGGATTGCGAATGATCCGGATAACAGTACCGGCAATTACGGTGAGCCTTACCAGTTCGGCCCGTATGCCATTAGCGATGGGGTGGTGAGCTTTCAGATACAGGATGAATTTTTTGGAGGCGTATGTAGCATCCCTATCAGCGTTACACCGCCCGCTTCCTGCTCCAACCAGTGCCTGATAGAGACGAGTGTGACCAACGTCCTGTGTAACGACAATGACACCCCCAGTGATCCCGATGATGACACCTATACTTTTGACCTGACCGTTACCGGCTTCAACAACGGAACCGGCTGGTCGGCCGGAGCCGTCAATGCTGCTTACGGGGAGACTGTGTCCTTTGGACCGTTCGCGATCAGCAGCGGTGCTACTCAATTGACCATAGTGGATAATGAGGATGTAAGTTGTGTGGCAGACCTGAGTGTGCAGGCGCCGTCCACCTGTTCCGGACAATGTACGATCAGTGCAGAAACCCGTAATATCGTTTGTGATGACAACGGCACGCCAAGCCGTCCCGATGATGACATTTATTATTTCGATATTCGGGTAAGCGGGGCCAATCTTAGCGCGAACGGTTGGAGTGCTTCCAACGGCCTGGAAGGGACCTACAATGAATGGATCACGGTGGGCCCGTACGTCATTGCTGACGGCGCTCTAACGTTGGACATTCAGGATAAAGATGAGGACAACTGCACCACCAGTACGAATATTGATCCTCCCGCCACTTGTTCTGATCAGTGTCTGATCGAAGCAGAAGTATCCAATATCTCTTGTGATGCCAATGGAACACTCAGTGATGAGGGCGATGATGTATTTTATTTCGATGTGCTGGTCACCGGCCTTAATACCGGTGATGGTTGGCGATCCAATCTGGGACATAGTGGCGCATACGGCGAAGTGATCACGATGGGGCCTTACCCGATCAGCGAAGGCGATGTCAGTCTGATCATTACCGATAATGACGATGCTGCCTGTAATGTCAGTATCACGGCGGTAGCTCCGGCGAGTTGTTCAAATGTATGCTCCATTAGTGCCTCCATTGAGAACATTTATTGTGATGATAACGGTACCGGTAGTGATGCATCGGATGATATATTCTATGCCGATATCATTATTGACGGATTCAATACCAGTGGTAACGGCTTTGGTATAAATGGTGTCACCGGACAATACGGGCAGGTAATCACGGTGGGGCCTTTCCCCATCGATGAAGGAGATGTCAGCCTGGAAGCAGTCGATCTCGAAGATGCCGCCTGTACAGTATCTGTAGTACTGATCGCGCCGGAAACCTGTTCGGATGAATGTGAGCTTTTTGTGGAAGTGTCCAATATTGTGTGTGATGATAACGGTACACCGACGATCGCAGACGATGACCAATTTACATTTGATGTGCGGGTCACCGGCTTCAACCACACCAGTAAATGGGAAACCAGTGAAGGAGCATCCGGTAACTATGGTGAAGTAGTCACCCTCGGACCATTCCTTATTGCCGATGGAGCTATCAGTACCCTGATTAGCGATACTGGTGTGGATGGTTGCAGCGTGCCGGTCAATGTAGAAGCGCCGTCGTCCTGCTCCGATCAGTGCGATATAGTAAGTGCCGGCCTACAGGACATTATCTGTGATGACAACGGCACCCCAACCGATCCATCCGATGATACTTACACGTTCACCCTGACGGTTACCGGGAACAATGTATCTGATACCTGGGATTCCAATCTCGGTGTAAGCGGCAGCTATGGCACACCAGTCACGTTTGGTCCTTATCCGATCAGTGAAGGGGATAAAACGGTAAGCATCACGGATTCCGGCGAGGCGGAGTGCCGGGTGGAAATAACGGTACCGGCTCCGGAAACCTGCTCTGATCAGTGTGCGATTGAGGCAGAAGCCTATGATGTACTTTGTATGGACAGCGGCACTCCCAGCCATAAAGAAGATGATGTATTTGAATTTAAGGTGATTGTAACAGCCGTCAATAATGCCGGATCCGGCTGGATCGCAAGTGACGGTACCACGGGCGATTACGGTCAGGCTGTTACTTTCGGTCCTTATCCCATCGATGAAGGAGACCGAACCCTGACTATTCGCAGTGTGGAATATCCGGATTGTGAATACGTCTTGCAGGTAACGGCACCGGAACCCTGTTCCGATCTTTGTTTGATTGAAGCGGAAGTCCTTTCCTCTGACTGCAATGATAACGGCACGCCCAATGATTCTTCCGACGACTTCTTTACTTATCAGGTGATGGTTACCGGCCTGAACTTGGGTGATGGCTGGACGGCCAGTGATGGCACGACCGGAACTTACGATGAACCGGTAACTTCCGTGGCTCATCCGGTTGTGGAAGGAGAGAGCACCATTCAGATCACCGATAATGAGAGTGACGCCTGCTTAGCCGAGATCACGGTCGCACCGCCTCCTATCGTGATCGAATGCCCGGAAGATGCATTCCGGGGAATGCAGATCCGCAACGGTTTAGTGCTGGAGGGTTCATTGGAAGAAGAGGATGCCCGGTTTGACGATGTGGATAGCCTTTGCTGGCTGCCGACCGAATTATTTGAGGCAGGGGATCATTACTACGACCTGTTTACAATACAACATCATTCGGAATCCGAAGAACCCAAAGTGCTTACTTTCTATTTGTTCTCGGGCATTCCCGGCAGTAACCTGCCGCTGAACCTGGACGGAACCGGAGGGCTTTTCTTTGGGCCTTATTATCCGGAAGATCCCTGCTGCTTCCTGCAAACCTCCGATGTGCGTTCGCGTCCGTTGGACGTTGGACAATTGTTGGATAATCCGCGCTTCGATACCGAAGGTTTGTTCAGCCAACCCTATGAACCGGTGGTTAAATTCACTGTTCTGCTGGCACCGAATCAGGTCTATTCCCTGATCACCACCAGTTTATTGAAGGAAAACATTGGTGATTATGCCTGGTTGATCATTGCTGACCAGGGTGTGGAACTGGAAGCCAGCGGGGATATCGATATTGAGAAAAGAGTAGAACTACCGGTGAGCCTCGAACTGACTTTCTTTGACCGGGCATTTATTTTGGATAATCCATTAAGTGTGAGTAGCCTGGGAGAACCCGAACTCAATAATGAGTGTGGTGTAGATTCTATCGGCTTCAGCGACCGGATCATAGATCTGGGAGAATGTGAGGATTTGACGGTTATCCGCCAGTTCAAGGTGTACGGCCTGGGCCAAACCGAGCCACTGGATAGTTGCGAACAGACATTGACATTGAGCCGTCCCTCCTTCGATGATCTGGTATTACCGCCGGAAGCCATTCTATATGCCTGTGATGCCGCTTATGACACGCTGGCCAATGGTTTTCCTGCACCGTCGTCTTCGGGTTATCCCTTGATATTGACCCAAACCGGCTATGAGTTGCTTTCGGAAACCCACAACTACAACCTGACTGTTGCCTACAAGGACAATGTTGTGGATATTCCCGGCGACTTTACGGAAACTTTCCGCCGAACCTGGACCATCCTCGATGTTTGTGAAGATACCTTGTTACAGTATTCACAACTGATCAAGATCGGTGGATTTACCGACCCGATCGTGGAATGTCCGGTGAGCAATCATTATTGTCCGATATTGGAAGATAATATCATGCTTTTCCCGCTTGATCCGTTTGAATGTACCGCTACCGTAGAAGCTCCGCTTCCGGATATCATTAATACCTGCGGTGAAGTAAACTGGCTGGTGCGCACCGAGATCTTGCAGGTAGTAGGGCCGGATACACTCATCCTGGCAACCTTCGAGCCGGGAGAAGACCGGATCATTACGGGACTGGCTCCGGCGGACTACATTTTCCGTTATACTGTGTTTGATGAAGATGGAGAGCACTCCGTGGAAAAACGCTGTATTTTCCGCGTAGCCGATACCCAGGAACCCTCGGCCATCTGCCGCTCGGATGTGACGATTAACCTGGGTGAGCAGGATGATCCCCGGATCTTTGTAGAAGATATCGATCAGGGTAGTTATGATAACTGTGGGGTGGCTGATGTCCGGATCCGTCGACTGTACTATCGCGATCCGCTTACCTGTGATACTTTGTCCGAACCCATCTATTCCGAATGGGGGGATTTCGTCGAGTTTACTTGCTGCGATGCCGGCCTTGCCGTGACGGTGGAAATGCTGGTGACCGATATTTACGGTATAGAGAATACGTGCTGGCTGTATGTGGAGGTTGCAGATGGTATTGCTCCAATAGGGGATCTTGAAAATGTGACAGTCGATTGCTCCGACCTCCCGGATAATTTTGATCCAGCCGACCCGGCCTCCCTCCAGCAAACTTTCGGCCTGCCCCAGCTTTCTTCTAATTGTGGAGCGGTAGCTTTAGAGCTGGAGCCCGTTCTGGAACTTTCGGATTGTGGCGTCGGTACCATCACCCGCCGTTTCCAGGCTCCCGGGGTAAACGGAACGGTTGCCGGTACTTTCTTTACTCAAACCGTCACCATCAACGAGCGCCGGGCCTACGAGATTGGTTTCCCGGCAGATGTGGTGACTGACTGTGTAAACTGGATGGATACCGTCATTCTGCAAAAATCGGCCTGCGATGATCTGGGAGTGACCTATACCGATGAATTTCTGGACCCCATCGCTGATGAATGCTATCGCATTGCCCGCACTTACCGGGTGATCAGCCACTGTGAGTGGGACGGCGTTTCCGATCCGGTAGTGATCAGCCGGGATGAAGATTGTAACGGCCAGGAAGGTGAAGAACGGGTTTGGGTAGTACGCCGGCCGGATCATGCCTTTATTGACCGTGATTTCAATCCAAACAATATCATGCCGGCTGCGGGAGACAAAGGAGATACCTGCGATGGCACGACTAATGAGGCCGGCTATTGGAGAGAAGTGAACAGTACTGGTTACTGGACCTATACCCAGGAAGTTCGTGTATACGATCAGAGTGCGCCGGTGATCTCGTTCGAAACGCCCGATCCGATCTGTACCGAAACGGCTGCCTGTTCTGCTACGGTAGTCTATCCGTTCCGGGTGGATGATGCCTGTGTGCTGGAAACACTGAATATCTTATCTATTGAACTGGATGAAGGAGCGGATGGCACGGTGGATAGCGATCTCACCGGAAGTGGTATATTAAGCGGCAGTTATCCTGATTTTGTGCTCACGGGTGAATTCCCGGTTGGCAGCCATGCTTTTGTGGTCACGGCCACGGATTACTGTGGTAATACGGCCACGGCCAGCATGCCCTTTGAGATCATCGACTGCTATGTACCTGATCCGGTTTGCAACAACGAAATGGTAGTTAACCTGGAAGCACTGGAAACGCCGGTAGATGTGGATGGCGACGGTATGGAGGATGCCGCTGCGATCACCGTATCGGTAGAAGATCTGCTGGTAGTTAATGAAGTGGAATGTACGCAACCGTTGCTGTTCTCCGTGAACCGGGTAGGACAATTGCCCGATATAGATCGTACTTCGATCACTTATACCTGTGAAGACCGCTACAGCGATTCATTGGAGGTCTATGTATGGGACAGTGCCTATAACCCTTATCGTCTGCAACCGGACGGTGTGACGGAAGGCGGCCGAAACTACAAGAGTTGTAAAATGCTGCTCTTCATCCAGGATGCGAATGGTGTCTGCCCGGATTGCGAAGATAGTCCGATTGTAGGTGGTGTCATTTCTACCCAGAACGGTCTCGCATTACCGATGGTGGATATTGAGATCAGTAACACGAGTATGGTAGAAACCCGAATGAACAGAAATGGTGGGTTTAGCCTGTTCGATCTGCTACCGGGTGAGGAATATACGATCGCGCCACACTGGGATGAAGGCCATCGCAATGGCGTGACTACTCTGGATCTGATGCTGATCCGCTCCCATGTGCTGGGCATCCATCATCTCGGTTCACCGTACCGGATGATCGCCGCCGATGTGAATAACTCCGGAGATATTACCACCCTCGATCTGCTGGAAGTGCGAAAGTTACTGTTGGGCGAAACCGAGCGTTTTGAACACAATACCAGCTGGCGTTTCGTGGATATGCACTATGTGTTCCCGGATACGTACAACCCCTGGCAGGAGTCCTTCCCGGAAGCCATTATGATCGACGAACTGACCACCTGTATCAACGACCTGGATTTTGCTGCAGTTAAGATCGGAGATGTTAATGAAAGTGCCCGCTTTGATCATGACGCTTTTGGAGCCCGGGGGAACGGCAAGGCGGTGATCCTACAGGCGGAAGACCAACTGCTTGCTCCCGGAGATGTGGTACGCCTGCCGCTGGAACTGGTTGATGCCGCTCAGGTGCTGGGATTTCAGTTTACACTGACTTTTGATCCCGAACTTGTGGATATAGCCGGCATTGAGCATGCACTATTGCGGCCGGATCATATCGGAACGCGTTTCCTGAAAGAAGGTGCGATCACCTTCAGTTGGGATCAGTTGCCTGGGAGTATACCGGCAGGCATCTCGCAGACATTGGCAGTTGCTTTCGAGCTACGGGCCAAGGCACCGGTGCGCCTGAGTGAACTCTTCCGCGTCAGTTCGCGCATCACTCCGGCGGAAGCTTACCGTTCTCTGGATGAAGCTACAGAATTAGAACTGCATTTCGATGGAAGTCCGGATACGGCTCTTCCTTTAAGATTGCACCAGAATCGTCCCAATCCCTTTAGTGATCGAACGGTGATCGGATTTGATCTGCCGGAAGCCGGCACGGCTGAGGTCCAGGTGATGGATATGAGCGGCCGTCAGATCTGGCGGCGGGAAGGAGAATATGCCGCCGGCTACCATGAGATGAACCTGTACGCGAGTGATTTGGCAGGTAACGGTATGTACTATTACATGCTACAGACCCGGACCGGGACCTTGACCAAGAAATTCATAGTGGTGAATAGGCAACGATAGTTGTTTTAGCCAAGTCGTAAGCTGCCTGATGCGGCTTACGACTTTTCCTTTCTTGCTTATGGATTAGCGACCTTCTTCCTGCTTTGCGATCGCTTTTAATATTTTTCTTCCTCTTGACCTGAAGCCGGCCGAAGCGTATTCCCACTGATCTTCGATAATAAGTTTTAGCTCCTGGCTGAGTTCCGGTTCTTTCCGGCAGATATTCCACAGTACCGACATGGCATGCACACGAACGGCTACCGGTTCATTTACATCCATGAGATAACGAAAACAGAGATCCGCAGTTTCCCCAAGCAGTTCTTCCGGAATATCCACGAATTGAAGTGCCCTGACGGTATTGCGACGAACGGCCTCGTGCTGTACGTTGTCCTGCAGATTATGGATCAGTCTTTCCAGGTGCGGTTGCAGTAGTTCCGGATGTTGATCCAGACAGTGCGTCAGTACCCAGGCCGCCCGCTGGCCAACCCGGTATTCTTCATCGAGCATAAGTTCGACCAGAACAGCAAAGCGCTGCGGATCATTTCCTATCC
The DNA here is from genome assembly GCA_020436695.1 of Lewinella sp. Classification (GTDB taxonomy): domain Bacteria; phylum Bacteroidota; class Bacteroidia; order Chitinophagales; family Saprospiraceae; genus Flavilitoribacter. Next base: position 8,035 of record JAGQXH010000240.1, read on the forward strand.
AGCCGGCAATCTTTAGGGCCTGTTGTTTGGAATGTTCTTCCAACAGGCTTTCACGAATATCCATATTCTTTTCTTGGTAATTTCACAAACAAATATCCGGATCGGGCAAAAAACTAAAATAAATTTTCGTTAGTTTAGCAGTTCTCAATAGATATGGGGTATCAATTCTTTTTAATATTTGTCAGGCTCAATTTGAATTGGTTCAACTCCTTATCCACCTGACCCCCCAACTAGCCCCCTTGATACGGCTGCATTTGATTCCCAACTTATTGAACATCAATCAACGACCAGACTAAAAATAGCAAACATCATGTATTTTAATTCAAAAGGGCAAGAAGAAGTCACTTACGATGCCATCGTGATCGGTACGGGCATCAGCGGTGGCTGGGCTGCCAAAGAGCTCTGCGAAAAGGGGCTCAATACCTTGGTGCTGGAACGTGGCCGAATGGTTCGCCACGTAGTAGACTATCCAACCGCCAACCTGGATCCCTGGGATATGCCCAACCGGGGGCGGACCTCTCCCAAAGAAATAGAAGAGAAGTACCCGAAGCAAAGCCGCACGGGGTACACTGTTAGTGAGGCGACCAAGCACTGGTTCGTCAACGATATTGAGAACCCCTATTCCGAGGTGAAGCGCTTCGACTGGATGCGCGGCTATCACGTAGGCGGACGCTCCATTATGTGGGGGCGGCACTCCTATCGGCTCAGTGATCTGGATTTTACAGCCAATGCAAAAGACGGACACGGTACCGATTGGCCGATCCGCTACGCCGAAATGGCTCCCTGGTACGATTATGTAGAGACCTTTGCCGGTATTTCCGGTCAAAACGAAGGCCTGCACCAGCTACCGGACGGGAAATTCCTGCCGGCCATGCCGTTGAATTGTGTAGAGCAGAAGTTGCGGGAAAGTACCGCTGCCAACTTCAACGGCCGGGTGATCACCATGGGGCGTGTAGCGCACCTTACCCAACCCAATCCGGCTATCCATGGTAATCGCGGACAGTGCCAGTATCGCAACCGCTGTATCCGGGGGTGTCCTTTCGGCGCTTACTTCAGCTCACCGGCATCAACGCTGCCGGCTGCGGAAGCAACGGGCAATATGACCCTGCGCCCAAATTCCATCGTGTTCTCCCTCATCTATGATCCGGCGCAGAAGAAAGCTACGGGGGTGCGGATTATCGATGCGGAGACCAACGAAACGCACGAGTTCTTTTCCAAGATCATTTTCCTCTGTGCTTCTGCCCTTGGCAGTACGCAGATCCTGATGAATACCGCTTCCGACGCATATCCGGACGGACTGGGCAGTAGCAGTGGTGAATTGGGACACAACCTCATGGACCATCACTTCCGCTGCGGAGCATCCGGCGTATACGATGGTTTCCACGATCAATACTATAAAGGACGCCGTCCGGGAGGTGTTTACATTCCTCGTTTCCGCAATGTGGATAAGGCCAGTGAACGTCAGGATTATGTGCGTGGGTTCGGTTATCAGGGAAGTGCGAGCCGTCAGAACTGGATGCGTAACATCAGTGAGATGAGCGCCACCATGGGTGCCGAAGCTAAAGAAGAGCTCATGAAGCCCGGCCCCTGGCGGATGGGACTGACCGCTTTCGCGGAATGCCTGCCCTACCATGAGAACAAAGTGACGCTCAACCGGGAAGTAACCGATAAGTGGGGTTTGCCGACGCTCACCTTTGACTGCGAGTGGAAGGAGAACGAAAAAGCCATGCGTCCGGATATGATGGAGTCTGCTGCAGAAATGCTGGAAGCTGCCGGCTTCAAGGATGTGGAAACTTATGACAACCAGTCCTGGCCGGGTCTCGGCATTCACGAGATGGGTACTGCCCGCATGGGGACCAGCGCTAAAAACAGCGTGCTGAATAAGCACAACCAGGTCTGGGATGCGCCCAATGTATTCGTAACCGATGGGGCCTGCATGACCTCTGCCGGCTGCCAGAACCCGTCACTGACCTATATGGCCCTGACGGCCCGTGCTGCCAATTTTGCGGTGGAGGAAATGAAGAAAATGAATATTTAAGAACGGTCGTAAGTTGAAGCGTCCTTAGTCGTAAGTCCATTGTTAAAAAACAGCTGACTTATGACTTACGAGTGTTAAACTTATGACTCAAAAAAAGAAAAATGAACAGAAGAGAAGCTATAAAAAGATCGGCCCTCATCTCCGGCTTTGCCGTTTCGGGTTCGATGCTAAGCGCCATGTTGCAGGGGTGTGGTGGAGAAGTAAGCACTGCTCCTGATTGGACGCCTGAGTTCTTCACTGCGGAGGAAGCAGAACAAATAGCGGCCATGGCGGAAGCCATTATTCCGCGTACGGATACACCGGGTGCCAAAGATGTATACGTTGACCGCTACATCGACATGATGGTTAATAATGTACTGACGGAGGAAGATCAGCAAAAGGCGAAACAGGTGATCGCAGATCTGTATGGAGGTTTTCCCGATGGAGACTTCAAAGATGCTTCGGCGGAAGCTCAACTGGTTTACCTGGAAGGCCTGGATGGAGAATCGGGCATCGGGCAGTTCCGTTCGATGGTCATCGCCGGCTATTTCACTTCCGAAGAAGTGGGGAAAAATGTCTTGGCGTACGATCCGGTACCTGGAGCGTGGATACCCTGTGGTGATCTGGAGGAGCTGACCGGGGGACGTAACTGGTCACTATGATCAGAATGAT
>JAGQXH010000241.1 GCA_020436695.1 Lewinella sp.
GCGTTCTTTGGACTGGAAAGGACCGGTGTTGGGAATAGTGGAAATGCGCCGGCATTATTCCAATTACTTTAAAGGTTATCCGGGCATCAAGCCGTTCCGGCAGCGGCTGGTAACGGAAATGGACCCGACTATTCTTTTTGATACGCTGGACGAGATCGAAGATGTATTCAGCCAGGTAGAATTGCAGCCGGTATAAGGGTGCCAATACCGGCCTTGATCTTGATACTTGAACCTTGAACTCTCATAAGCTACAGTACCGTGGTATTCGATATACAGGAACACGAGCGGAAATTATTCTTACTCATTGGGAAGATCGCAGATGAACTGAATTATCCTGCTTATGTAGTAGGAGGTTACGTCCGGGATCGCCTGTTGGCCAGGCCATCCAAGGATATCGATATAGTGTGTGTGGGCAGTGGTATTCGTTTAGCAGAACACGTGCGCGCCCAGTTACGACCGATGCCGCGCATTGCCGTGTATAAGCGATTCGGTACGGCCATGATCAAGAGCAATGACCTGGAGGTAGAATTTGTCGGTGCCCGACGTGAATCTTATCGTTCGGACTCCCGCAAGCCTTCCGTGGAGGAAGGTTCTCTGGAAGATGACCAGAACCGGCGGGATTTTACCATCAATGCCCTGGCTGTCAGCCTGAATGAACCTGATTTCGGTACCATTATCGATCCGTTCAATGGATTGCAGGACCTGGAAGATAAGATCATTCGCACTCCGCTGGAACCCGGAAAGACATTCTCCGATGATCCGCTCCGCATGATGCGTGCAATTCGCTTTTCCAATCAACTTGGTTTCGATATCGAGCCGCGTACCCTGGCGGCCATTCGGGAATATAAACACCGGATCAAGATCGTTTCCATGGAACGCATCACCATTGAATTGAATAAGATCATCATGTGTCAAGTGCCTTCCATTGGATTTAAATTGCTTGATGAAACGGGGCTGCTGAAGATCATATTTCCCGAAATGGTTGCTTTGAAGGGGGTGGAAATACGAAGTGGTATTGGCCACAAAGACAATTTCTACCACACCCTGGAAGTGCTGGACAATCTTGCCAAGAAAAGTAAAGACCTGTGGTTGCGCTGGTCGGCCATTCTGCACGATATTGCCAAGCCCCCCACCAAGCGTTTTCATCCGGAGCAAGGCTGGACGTTTCACGGGCATGAAGTGGTAGGGGCGAATATGGTACCGGGTATCTTCCGTCGTTTTCGCCTCCCGATGGATAACAAGATGAAGTTTGTACAGAAAATGGTACAACTGCATCTACGTCCCATTAGTCTGACCAAGGAAAATATTACCGACTCGGCCGTAAGGCGTCTGTTATTCGATGCCGGTGATGATATTGATCAACTTATGTTACTGAGCGAAGCGGACATTACCTCTAAAAACCCGCGCAAGGTGCGTCGATATCTGGATAACTACGAAATGGTGCGAGACCTGTTGGTGGAAGTGGAGGAAAAGGACCGCTTGCGCAACTGGCAACCACCCGTGTCGGGTGAGGATATTATGGTCGCATTCGGACTGGAACCTTCTAAAGAGATCGGGATCATTAAAAATGCTATTCGCGAGGCTATTCTGGATGGTGAGATACCAAATGAGCGAGAAGCGGCAATAGCTTTTATGCTGGAAAAGGGTAAGGAATTGGGGCTCGTTTCTCAACTATGATTTAATTTATTCATTCCCAAGTATCATTGCTGGAAAATCATTAGGATAGTATTAATCTAATTTTTTTCTGGTGTTTATCAGGTTTGAAATGGTAATTATAGTGGATTTGTATATATTTGTTACAACAGTTATTTTTATACAATAAGTTATTTCTTTTACCATCAAATAAACTCTGTTCGAAAATGAAAAGTAAAACGACAGCCGCAGTACTAGCATTTTTCCTAGGAGGTATAGGTGGACACCGATTCTATCTCGGTCAAACCGGCTTAGGTATTTTATATTTGATTTTTTGTTGGACTTTTATTCCCGCTTTCATTGCATTAATTGATTTTATCATTTTTCTCACAATGAGTGAAGATAATTTTAATTTGAAATACAATAGAAGTCTCATGCAGTTTTATCAACCTCAGCCTACCGTTGTGATTAATAACACAAATCATGCCGCACCGACACACGGCGCGCCCTCTTCAACGGTGTCAAGTGCTCCCAAAGCAGAAGAGAAAAAAAATAAGATCGATCCGTTTGAAAAGGCGGGGGATGAGAAATATGAAGATTATGATTTTGATGGTGCGATCTCCGATTATCTGAAGAGCCTGAATGTTAAACCGCATAATTCAGAAGTCCATTTTAAATTGGGCTGTTTGTATTCCATTCTTGAACGCAAGGACAATTCTTTCTTTCATTTATCTAAAGCTGTAGAAAAAGGCTTCTTTGATCTGGACAGGATTAAAACTCATGATCATTTGGCATATCTGCGTTCTCAACCGGAATTTGATAATTTTGTTGCGAATGGTTATAAAGTGACTAAAGCTATCGAACCAGCTACTGAACTCGATTTGTCCAGCGCGTTGATTTCTCAAATTGAGAAACTGGCAAAAATGAAGGATCAGGGAATTATTAATGATGATGAGTTTCAAATTCAAAAATCAAAATTATTGAATAGATAATCTTACATACCTGAGTAATCTGCTTGGGATATATATGATGGGCTTAGTCAATTCATGACTGTTCATAAAAATAAGCTAAAATGGTCTTGAGACATTCTTCCCAAGACCATTTTATAAACATTTTGCTGTTTTTGAGATCAGATGTGCAATCTTTCTTTTCTGGCCAATAGCTGGTCCTCACTTTCCTCCCGTTCGGGATCGGGCACACAACAGTCCACCGGGCAAACCGCAGCACATTGCGGTTCTTCGTGAAAACCTACACACTCCGTACATTTATCCGGTACAATGTAATACAGATCATCAGATATTGGCTCCTGTGCCGCGTCTACTGACACTTCTGTTCCGGATTCCAGCCTATAATTCCCCTTTACTTCCGTGCCATCCTGAATGGCCCATTCTATGCCGCCTTCGTATATGGCATTGTTGGGGCATTCCGGCTCGCAGGCTCCACAGTTAATGCATTCGTCCGTTATCATTATTGCCATGAGCAAATCTTATTTTTGGTTACACACTTGGTAACACCTTAGTGACTGTTTTGTTTTTCGGGGGCAAAAATAGGTAAATTAGCCTAAAGACATGAGGTCTTAGTGTGAAAAAGTAAATAAGTCTTCTTCATAAATTAAGAAGATTTTAAGAAAGTGCTGAGAAGCTAATGGCCGGATAGCTCTATTTTTGTAAACTACCGGGATGGACTAAACCAACCCGGCATTATGAAGCATTCAAATATGCGTATTCTGCTCATAGAGGACGAAACCGGGATCGCCAACTTTCTCAGACAGGGATTGGAAGAGGAAGGCTATTTCGTCGATCTGGCTCAGGATGGAGCATCTGGCTTGAGTATGGCGCTGACCGGCGCTTACGATCTGTTGCTGGTAGACTGGATGTTGCCCGGCATGACCGGCCTGGAAGTTTGCCGGGTATACCGATCGGAAAAATATACCTCACCGGTTATTTTTCTGACTGCCCGGGACACCGTACAAGATACTGTACTTGGACTGCAAACCGGTGCGAATGATTATATTAAAAAACCGTTTCATTTTGATGAGCTTCTGGCAAGGATAGAGGTCCAGTTACGACCGAAAAATGAAACCGCTACCGATACCGAGTTTATCCTGGGTAAGATCAAACTCAATGTTGAAACGCATCAGGTTTGGAAGGACGAGGATGAGATATTACTTACACAAAAAGAATTTGATCTGCTGGAGTATCTGATCCGAAACAAAGGCAAAGTTTGCCGCCGTTCACAGATCATTGAAAGCGTCTGGGATATTCATTTTGAATACAATACCGGAGTGATCGACGTGTACATCAATGCCTTGCGTAAGAAACTAAACCTGAAAAAAGATGAAGACTACATTCAGACCATTCGTGGTATCGGATATATTGCTAAAGAACTGGAGCAGGTATGAATCTATCTTTTAAGAATCGAATAGCGTTTCACTATCTTATCGCTACAGCTTTAATGACGGCAGTAGTATTCTTTATGATCTTTCAGGTAGTGCAAAGCTCGGTTTATTTGCATTTGGATGATGATCTGGTCTATGAAGCGCACAAGCACACCAAAGAGATTAAGCTGGAAGGTAAGCGGGTGATCTTTCGTAATAAGGCCGAATGGGAAGAACGCGAGCACCGGGAAGCAGAAGTAAATCCGGTGTTCATCCAGTTGGTGGGCCTGGACGGGGAGGTTATGGACAAATCGCCTAACCTGAAAGAAGATTTTCTGGCTTACCAGGAACAGAACCCTTCACAGCCTTTCGATGCGTTGTTGCGCAACAGGAGTATCCGGCAGGTGCAGATACCCGTTTCTTTCAAAAATGAGCAAACCGCCTACCTGCTCACTGCCATGTCGCTGGAAAACAGTAAGTCGGTATTGACCCGGCTGCGTAATATATTGTTTCTTAGTTTTCCTGTGGTATTGTTGCTCTTATTCATGATCACCCGGATGATCGCCGACCGGAGTATACTTCCTATCCGGGGGATCACACAAACGGCAGATAACATTACCCGTAACAATCTCAATGAGCGCATTGCGCTTCCCCGGAATAAGGATGAACTTTTTTCCCTGACCACATCGATCAATCATCTGCTCGACCGGGTAGAGGAAGCTTTGGAAAGAGAAAAACAGTTTACTGCCGATGCGTCCCACGAACTCCGCACGCCGCTGACTGTACTTAAGGGAACGCTCGAGGTGTTGATCCGAAAACCCCGGGAACAGGAAGAGTATAAAGCCAAGATCGGGTCGGTGGTCCAGGAGATCGATCGGATGAGCGAAGCAGTAGAACAATTGCTCACGCTGGCCCGTATGGATAATGTGAAGCGCCTTGAAAAAATGCAGGACCTGAATCTCTTATTGGTCCTGGATGATATCGTCCAGCGAAATGCTCCCTTGCTGCAGAAAAAAAATATTCAGATCAGTATAAACACCGGAGAGACACTCACCATCTTTTCCGATCCACATCTTATTGATCTTCTTTTGGACAATATATTTTCCAATGCTATAAAATACTCGGAAGACGGCAGCCGCATACAACTAAGTGTCAAAGAGCAGGCTCGTTGTGTTCTTTGTGTGATCGAAGACGAGGGGATAGGCATCAGATCTGAAGACATCAACAAGGTGTTTACGCCTTTTTTTCGCTCGGATGCACTTGAGCATAAACACATTAAAGGCAACGGCCTCGGACTGGCCATCGTTAAGAAGATCGCATTTTTGTTGCGGGCGGAAATAGACATCGACAGCCGTGCCGGACAGGGGACCCGGGTAAGTATTCGCTTTCCCCGTACACTTTCCTGATACCGATACCGGTATCAATCTTAAGCAAATCTTAAGGCAATTCTTAGACAGCCTATTGGCTAGTCTGCTCATCTTTGCTCCACATTTAATTCATCGCAGCTATGATAGAGCAACTCATCCGGTTTAGTATTCGCAATAAGCTGATCATTTCTCTTTTTACGATAAGTATCATTGGTTTCGGCTTGTTTTCCCTAGCGAATATTCCCATTGGAGCAGTGCCGGATATTACCAATAACCAGGTGCAGGTGATCACCACCTCCCGTAACCTTTCCACCCAGGATGTAGAGCAATTCATTACCTATCCGGTAGAACTGGAGATGGCCAATTTGCCGGGAGTGAAAGAAATCCGTTCCATTTCCAAATTTGGTCTGTCTGTGGTGACCATCATCTTTGAAGATGATATGGGCACTTATCTTCCCCGCCAATTGATCGCTGAAAAGATCAAGAGCGCAGAGGAAAATATTCCCGCTGGTTTCGGAAGCCCTTTCATGGGGCCCGTGTCTACCGGCTTGGGAGAGATCTACCAATATATACTGGACGTTAAACCAGAATTTGCTGATCGCTATACCCCAATGGATCTGCGTACGATCCAGGACTGGATAGTACGGCGTCAACTATCGGGTATTCCAGGCGTAGTGGAGGTCAATACCTGGGGCGGCTTCCTGAAACAATACGAAGTGGCGGTCAATCCGGAAAAACTGAAATCGGCTAATCTGACGGTAGCCGAGGTATATGCCGCCTTGGAGAACAACAATAATGTGGCCGGAGGCGGCTATATCGAAAAAGTAAATGAGAGTTATTTCATCCGTGGTGAAGGTCTGGTAGGTTCTATAAAAGACATTGAGAATATTGTAATTGACAACCGGGAGGGAATACCAATTTACGTGCGGGACCTGGCCAAAGTGAGTTTTGGGAAAGCGACGCGTTTTGGGGCTATCACGGGTAATGGGGAAGGGGAGAAGGTACTCGGTCAGGTGATGATGTTGAAAGATGCCAATTCCAAGGCAGTGATCGACCGGGTAAAAGAACGGGTGGCCGCTATACAGCCCTCGTTGCCGGAAGGAGTTTACATCAATCCTTTTCTGGAACGAAGTGAGCTCATTGAGAAAACCACCTTCACTATTACGGAAAACCTGATACTGGGCTGTCTGATCGTAGTTTTTGTAGTCGTGTTGCTGCTGGGGAACATGCGTTCCGGTCTGGTTGTAGCTTCGGTCATCCCGCTTAGTTTGTTATTTGCCCTTTCCATGATGTACATTTTCGGAGTGGATGCCAACCTGATGAGCCTGGGAGCCATCGACTTTGGTATCATCATTGACGGAGCCGTGATCATTGTGGAATATGTCGCCTTCAAGATTACCAACCAGCGTGATCATCTGGTGCAATTGGGGCGTGAAGAAAGACAGGAAGCAATGGATGAGATCACCGGATCCAGTGCCATTCGTATGATGCGTTCCGCCGTTTTCGGACAGTTGATCATTATGATCGTGTTTATACCGATCCTCTCCCTGGCGGATGTTGAAGGCAAGATGTTCCGGCCGATGGCCCTCACCTTTTGTTTTGCACTGATCGGAGCCATGTTCCTCTGTTTCACTTATATACCGATGATCTCTTCCGTTTTTCTTAAACCGGCTGCAAATGACAAGAAGAATATTTCCCATATACTGATGGGCTTTATTGATCGGCTATATACCCCGGTCATCAAGCTGGCCCTCCGTTTCAAGGCAGTAGTTATTGGCTTTGCTGTGGTATTACTGGTAATTACCCTAACGGTTTTTTCTCGTATGGGCGGCGAATTTGTTCCTACTTTGGACGAAGGCGATTTCGTAATTCAGCCGGTGCTTAAAACCGGTACTTCACTGGGAAAAACTATTGAACTGACCACTCAAATGGAGCAGATCCTGAAAACATTTCCCGAAGTGCGGCAGGTGGTAAGCCGGATCGGGGCAGCGGAAGTTCCTACTGATCCGATGTCAATGGAAGAAAGTGATGTGATCATCACGTTGCATCCGAAGTCCGAATGGGTTAGTGCGGAGAGCAAAGATGAACTGGCCGAAAAATTTAAAGAAGCGCTTTCCATTCTACCCGGCATCGAATATGAATTTACCCAGCCCATCGAAATGCGTTTCAATGAGCTGATCACCGGAGTTCGGGCCGATCTGGCCATCAAGATCTTCGGGCAGGATCTGGATCTACTCTACGAAAAGGCACTGGAGGTTAAATCGCTTATTGAGAACGTACCCGGAGCTGCGGATATCATAGTAGAAAAAACAGCTGGTCTGCCGCAGATGAGCGTGCGCTATGACCGCAGTAAAATTGCCCGGTACGGACTGAATGTAGCCGATCTGAATAAGGTGATCTCCATGGGCTTTGCCGGTTTGAAGGCCGGGAGTGTCTTCGAAGACGAAAAACAATTTGACCTGGTGATCCGCTATGAGGGAGATTTTCGCAGGGACCTTGATAATCTGAACAATGCTTATGTGCCTATTCCGGGCGGAGGCCAGATTCCACTTAGAGAGTTGGCGGAGATCTCCTATACCAAAGGCCCGGCAAAGATCTCCCGGGATGATACGAAAAGACGGATAGTAGTGGGGGTAAACGTACGCAACCGTGACCTGGAATCCGTAGTGGAGGATGTGCAGGCATTGATCGGAAAGAACATAGATCTGCCGGTAGGTTACAACGTCAGTTACGGAGGGCAATTTGAGAACCTCCGGGCGGCACGTGCCCGTTTGATGATCGCCGTACCGGTGGCACTCATCCTGATCTTCATCCTGCTGCACTTTGCATTTCAGTCTTTCAAGGAAGCCCTGATGGTGTATACCGCTATTCCGTTATCGGCGGTCGGTGGCGTTTTTTTACTTTGGTTGCGAGATATGCCCTTCAGTATTTCTGCCGGGGTTGGTTTTATTGCTTTGTTCGGTATTGCCGTGCTAAACGGTATCGTTTTGATCGAGCACTTCAAAGAGTTAAAAAATCATGGCGTATCCGATCTACGTGAACGCGTGATCATGGGGACCCGCCAGCGACTGCGTCCGGTACTATTGACCGCCGCCGCTGCTGCTCTCGGCTTTTTACCCATGGCGATATCTACCTCGGCCGGTGCTGAAGTGCAGCGTCCGCTGGCTACGGTGGTAGTTGGAGGTCTGGTTACGGCAACTTTACTGACTCTGCTGGTTTTGCCGGTATTGTATTCCCTTTTTGAGCGGAAAGAAGACCGGGGTACTGGTAGCGGTACTAAAGTGGCAGCCATCTTCATTGGTCTGATCATGTCTACCGGAACGCTTTTTGGTCAAAGTCAAACCGGGATAAAAATAGAAAATCTTGAACAGGCGGTCTTGCTGGCCGAACAGCATAACCGGGATCTTCAGACCCATCAGTTGAGAATTGAGCAGCAAAGTAAATTACTGCCTAGTGCGTTTGAACTGGATAAAACAGTGTTATACTATAATCATGATCAAAATAATATCGCTCCCAACGGTTTTCCTTTGAAGGTGTGGGGAATCCAGCAAAACATCAGGTTCCCGACCGTTTTTTCTTTACGTAAACAATTGCTACAGGGACAGGTGGATCTGGCTCAGCAGGAATACCTGATCGCGCGCCGGGCATTGAACAGAGAGGTGGCTCTGGCTTATTATCAGATCGTCTATTTACAACATTTACGGAGCGAATATCAGGCTTTGGATAGTCTGTACGCCAATTTTTCCCATTCTGCCGATCGGCGTTTCGAACTGGGCGAATCGAATTACCTGGAAAAGCTCACCGCAGCGACACAGCGACAGGAAATAGGCTTGCTTATTCGGCAGAACGAGCAGGCACTGGAAGCTGCCAAGCTCGAACTGACCCGCTGGATCCAGTCGGATGGGGCCATTGATCTAACGGAAGATCGTCTACCTCAATTACAGGTGAATAGTTTTACCGATTATGCGGGTTTGCCTACGAATCGGTATTATGAATTGGCCCAGCAACAATCATCACTGCAACAACGGATGGAGAAACAACAGCTGCTGCCTGATCTCCATCTGGAATATTTCCAGGGTAGTAATCAGAACCGCGAAGGCCCCGTTTTCCATGGCTTTCAGATCGGGGTGGCTTTTCCTATTTGGCTAAAAGCAGGTAAGGCCAGGGCCGAGGCAGCGGCCGTCGAAGGGCTGTGGTATCAGGCACAGTCCAGACAGTTGGCCTATGGTCTTCAAATGAGACAACAACAAATGATGGCCGAATTGACCCAGTACCGGGAAGCCCTGGAGTTTTATGAGAATACTGGTCGTACCCTGGCTTCGGAGTTGCGCAAAACGGCCGAAGTATCCTTCAAAGAAGGGGAGATTGATTTTTTTCAGTATATCCTCAGCCTGGATAAGGCCAGGAAAATGGAGATCGATTATCTGCAAAATCTCAATCGCTACAATCAGATGGTGCTGGAGATCAATTACATTACACCTTAAAAGCAGCACACTATTCATTATCTGACCGCTAATTATAAGAGGACTAAAATCTTTCAACCTTATGAAAAATATATTTCTTTTCATCCTGCTGCTGGGGCTCGGTCTTACGGCCTGCCAACATAACAATGCCGAAGAGACTCAGGCGGTGATGACTGCTGCTGCGGGAATGCCGGAGGATGACAATACAGTCATGGTCACCCAGGCTCAATTTGAAGCTGGAGACATGGAACTGGGACAGATCACTACCATGGATTTTCCCCGTATTATATTAACTAACGGTTACATTGATGTCCCTCCGAAAAGCAGGGCTTCCGTTAGTGTCTATTACGGCGGATACGTTAAAGGTTTGGATCTGCTTCCCGGGCAATGGGTGCGTCAGGGGCAATTGTTGTTTGTCTTGGAAAATCCGGATTTTGTACAAATGGAACAGGATTACGTGGAGGCTAAAGCGCAGTTGGCTTACCTGAAATCTGATTATGAAAGACAAAAAACGCTGGCTGAAGAACAGATCGCCGCCCAGAAGAATTTTCTGAAAGCCGAATCCGACTATCAGGTACAGCAGGCCCGGATTGAAGGCTTACGTAAAAAACTGGAGTTACTCGGTCTGAATCTGGAAAAGGTAGAAGCCCGTGAATTTACTTCACGGATCAATATCTATAGTCCGATCAGTGGTTTTATTACGGCGGTCAATACCAGTTCCGGTAGCTATTTAAACACTTCTGATGTGGCGGTGGAGATCACCAATACCGATCATTTGCATCTGGAGCTGGAAGTTTTTGAAAAAGATGTACAGTCACTGCGTAAAGGGCAGAAGATCACTTTTAGGGTACCCGGTTCATCCACCG
>JAGQXH010000242.1 GCA_020436695.1 Lewinella sp.
CTGAAATATCTATTACTACCAACTTTTTGTCATTACCGGATAGACTGATTACTGAAGACTTTCGACTGAAGAAGCCCTATCCCCACACAATAACCGGAAAATATGGACATTAGTGCACTTGAATACTTTCCCCGGATGGAAACCGACCGGCTTATTTTACGACGGCTCCATGCCTCCGACGCCAAAGCCGTCTTCCGTTTTCGTTCGGATGAACGGGTAGGTAAATACCTCAACCGGCCGCTGGAAGAAAACGTGGAGGGCTGCCTGGACTTCATCCAGAACATCAGCGAAGGGATAGACGCCAAAGAGTGGCTTTACTGGGGCCTGGCACTACGGAAAAATGAGGAAGTGATCGGTACTATCTGTCTGTGGAATATATCAGTCCCAAATTCGCGTGCAGAGATCGGATTCGAGCTCCATCCGGACCATCAGGGGCAGGGGTATATGCTCGAGGCCGTGCGGGCGGTACTATCCTTTAGTTTCGAACAGCTCCAGCTAAACACAATAGAAGCCTGTTTTCATACCCAGAATCTTGCTTCCCGAAAATTACTGGAGAAAAACGGATTTCAATTCTCAAGGAAATTGTCCGGCAACGAGCAGATTGCCCGGGGTGAAGACGAAGAACTGTTGATTTACTATCTTGCAGCCGCTTCCAATTGATAATGAAATACTGGCTCTATCTCATCTTCGCATCCATAGCCTGGGGATTGAATTTTCATCTGGCCAAGGTCATGCTGCAATCCACCAACGCCCTGGAGGCCGGCCTGTGGCGGTACGTGTTCGGGGTAGGCGTCCTATTGTTCTTTCTGTGGGGAGACTGGCCCCGATGGTCGGTAATCAGACAACACATCAAACCGCTGCTGCTGATCGGTCTGGCCGGGCTTTTCGGTTTTAATTACTGCCTGTTCATTGGGCTCACCAAAACCACTGCGATCAACGCGGCTCTCATTGCCGGGCTCACTCCGGCCCTGACGTTGATCGCCTCCCGGATCATTCTGAAGATCTCGATCACCCAGGCTCAGATCGTCGGCATCCTTTTGGCCCTGTTCGGGGTCATGGTGCTTATTTTAAAAGGAAAATTGACATCTCTATTAAGGCTGGAATTTACCGAAGGTGACGCCTGGATACTGTTAGGCAACAGCATTTTTGCCCTGCACAATGTATGGGTTCGTCAATACAGCGACCGGATGAGCAATCGCCATTTTACCTTCCTGACAAATCTGATCTGTCTGCTGGGTTTTGTTTTGATCCTTCCCTGGCTGGACTTTGGTTCCTGGAGCAGTTACCCCGGCAATTTTTGGCTGGCCGCCTTCGGCATGGGCGGCATTGGCACCGCGCTGGCCTATTTTTTCTGGAACAAAGGCATTGCCAGGGTAGGAGCACCCCAGGCGGGCATTTTTCTGAATATCATCCCTTTTGCAGCCGCCCTGTTTGCACTGTTATTCGGAGAACAGATACACCTTTATCATCTGTTCAGCGGCCTCATCATTATTACCGGAGTGATCATTATGCAGCTTCGGGACAAGCAACGGATTAAAGCCCTGCTGGGCATTCAAAAGTAAATACCGTTACAGCAACACCCGAAGACCAAGGCCAACACCCCCTACCATATACTTCTGCCTGAGCGGGTAGTCATCTCTGGTAAAAGATTGCGGGTAGTAACGCAGGTAGGGTTCTGCCATCAAATCCAGACGATCATTGAGTTGATAGTGCAAGCCCAGACTGGCCTGCCAGCCCAAACCGACTTTAGTTTTATAAACCGGTTCGGCACTCGGATCGTCACTGTCAAAACGAGTAGGCAACAGATCTTCTGAGCTCAGGTAATTACCTTTCTGCGAGTAAGCTACATTGACATTTAGGCCGGCATTAGCAGCCAGGGTGATCTTATCATACCGGATCTCATATCCCAACTGAACAGGAATATCGATCAGGCGGTGGCGGTTGTTGTATTTAAGTGCAGTAGAACCTTCATGGTAGGTTGTATCTGTTCCGATAACATTCCCATTGGGGTCATAAATATCGGTAATGATCCGCACTCTGGAGTTTTTATACACTAGTTGTTCATTGATCTGCGTGTAGGAAACACCACTGCGAATGGCTCCCCCCCAGGGGAATACCATGGAAAGACGGGCACTACCGCCATAGGAGAGCCGGACAGATTCCGTACTGGAACGCTGATTAGCAAACTCTACATATTCTTCACTACGACCGGAAAATTGTCGCATGGGCAATACCGGCCCGGCAGTCAACGCCAGAAAAAGCGCCGGCCGTCCTTCACTGAAACGCGCACAACCGGTTTCCGGTACCGGCACCGGGCTTACATCCAGTTTCCGGTAATCCATTAAGAGCGTGTTGGCACGCCCGGAAGCCAGCTTATCGGGAGTAGTGGATTGTCTTTCAGTTACATCCGTCTTCTGCATTGCCGGCACCACCGCAAGGTCGGCAGGAGCGGCAGCTACATTCGGATCATCAATTGCCGTTGATCCCTGAATAACTGCAATGGGGGCTTTTACCTGAATTTCGGAAGTTGATCTTTGAACCGGGGTACTATGGGTCGCGTCCGGAGTATTCATCACTTCAGCGGCTAGATTCTTAATGATCTCATCCAGGTCGGGTACCAGTCCGGCCTGTTGTACGGTATTCGTAACCAATGATTCGGGTAATGTGGATTGTTCCACAGAAGCCATCGGAGCACCCAATGTTCTCACCGGGAAACTTCCCAGTTGAGGAGTAAATGGCCAGGCCAGCCAGACGCCGGCGAGCAAAACAGCGGCCGCGCCGGACACGATACTTACTTTTTGACGGAACAGTATCAGTTTACTCTTGTGACGCGTATTCCGGCTTTCTTCGATCCGCTCCCAAATATGCATTGGGGGCGGGACGGAATGTTGCTCCAATCCGCGTTGAAAGAGATCGTCAATGGGATGTTTGTCGTTCATCATACCGCAATTTTTTGTGCGGCGGTGACCCGGGCCTGCAACATTTTCCGCGCTTTCACCAATTGGGAGCGGGATGTGCTTTCCTGGATCCCCAGCATCTCGGCAATTTCTTTGTGGTTGTACCCTTCGATCGCGTAGAGGTTGAAGACCAACCGGTAACCGTCCGGTAGTTCTGAGATAAAGCTGAGGAGTTCTGCTTCGTCAAAGAACTGGTAGGCTTCGGGCTCTATCGCAACATCAGGAATGTGATCTACCCCAATCTGCTCATTGGCGACCTTTTTGCGGCTGTAGAACTTAAGCGCTGTGTTAACCACAATACGCCGGATCCAGCCTTCAAAGGAGCCTTTGTTTTCAAAGCGATGAATGTTGTCGAAAACTTTGATGAAGGCATCTTGCAGGATATCTTCTGCCTCCATACGATGGCGTGCATAACGCAAACAGACGGACATCATCTTCCCGGCATATAAGCGGAAGACTTCCTGCTGGCAATGGCGGTCTTCCCGCACACATCCCTTGATCAGTTCCTGCTCCGTCACAACCTTAGTTTGCGCACGCCAATGTAGAGCGTGGGTTTATCAATTAGATACTGTTAATAGCTTTAACGCTGCTTAAGACGCGAAATTATTTTGAGTTTAACATTTCCCAGCCGGTGGCAGGGTATACACTCAAACAATTTTCAAAAGTACAAGTTAGACAAGTTTCTTTGTTTTTGGTAATTAATACCCGGATATTCTACCCGCAACGGCCCACTACCGAAAATGCTCAAGGCATCACCGTTTTCATAATTCCATCTCCATCTGAATATCCGAGCGCGCATAAGGTGAGGGCGGCCCGATAATGCGTTTGAACCCAAGTTTATAGTACAGGTTCAGTGCCGGAGTAAGCGAAGTGTTGCTCTCCAGATACAGCCGATGTGCACCCATCTCCCGCGCTTTGACTACAGCCGCCTGTCCGAGAGCCCAACCCACTCGTTTCCCCTGAGCTTCCGGCAGTACGCCCATTTTGGCCAGTTCGAAGCCGCCATCCACCATTTTTATCAGTGCACAGGCACCTACGGCTTTGCCTTTGTAGAAAGCCATGAGGATGTGACCACCTGGCTCAATGATATAGCTGTCCGGGTGATCCAGGGCCTTATAATCGGCTTCTTCCATCGCAAAATACCGCTCTATCCACTGAACATTGATATCGCGGAAGGCCTGTTTGTCAGCCGGCACATAATCCCGTACCTCTACCTGCCCCGCCTCATAAGACTGCTTGTATTGACGGACACGACTGACCAGATCCCGGTGATCGAGTGCACGTTCCAGGTCATTGATCGCCTGCCAGATGTCGTGTTCGGTTTCCCGTAGCAGATCCACTACCCCGTTTTGGACATGTTGGTAAAGCTCTTCCATAGCCGGGATCAGATCTTTCCCCTTTCGGGTCAGGCTCAATACGGTTTGCCGGCCGTCTTTCTCTGATTTCTGTAGTACTACCAGGCCGTTCTTACGCATCTGCCGTGCAATTTGGCTGACCGAAGCGTGGGACTGGCCGATATTTTCTGCGACCAACGAAACAGGCATCTCCGCTTCTCTGCTTAAAACAAAAAATACTGGGAACCAGCGGGGTTCGAATTCCAGCCCCTGCATTTGATAGGTTTCGGCGGAATCCCGGGTGATCCGGTCACTCAACTGGCGCAATCGGCTGCCCAGCGCCATGACACCGGTTTGTTCAAAAAAATTCATAAGCTTGGATTTTCAGGCATTCAAATACGGAAGCAATTTAATCAAAAAATTATTTACGTAAGCACTTACGTAAATGAAAATAAAATGCCCCAGCGATAATTGCTCCAAAGCTTGCAGCGAGCCCTTAAACTTGATCTTGACTATGAATAATTTTCAACGCTTGGAATTAACAAAGAAGGAAACTGAGTAGCGATGGCCGCTATCGGCAAAGCAAATTATTTGACAATGAGACATAAGGTTTGCGCAAACCAAGCCTTTCACTATTTTTGCCTTAGTAACGCTCAAATTGTAACATGGATCTATACACCATACTTGCCATCCTCGTCATATTGTCAGCAGTTTTCGGCTACATCAACGTTCGATTCCTTGGCCTTCCGATCACTATTGGGCTAATGATCGTATCCATTCTTTTTTCTCTGCTAGTGCTATTGATCGGCCAGTTTTATCCCACGCTAATTCATTGGGAAAAAATGCTGGTGGGGTCCATCGATTTCCCAGCCTTCCTGCTTGAAGGCATGCTCAGCTTTCTCTTGTTTGCCGGCTCTTTACACGTGGATTTCGGACAGCTAAAAGCCCAGCGCTGGCCGATTATTCTTTTTGCTACGCTCGGGGTGCTGGCTTCCACCTTTCTGATCGGAACCCTCATGTATTACCTGTTGCAAATGCTGGGGCTGCCAATGGATTACCTCTACTGTCTGCTTTTCGGGGCGCTCATCTCCCCTACTGATCCCATTGCCGTACTGGGTATTCTGAAACAGGCCGGTGTGCCTAAAAAGCTGGAGACCAAGATCGTAGGGGAAAGTCTGTTCAATGACGGGATCGGTGTGGTCGTTTTTCTGACGCTGTTCCAACTGGCCCAGGCCGGCATGGGCGAGATCGAATTCTCCGAAGTGGGCATATTGTTCCTGGAAGAAGTAGGCGGAGGTATATTCCTAGGGCTACTGTTGGGTTACGGGTGTTTTTCCCTGATGCGACGCATTGATCATTATGAAGTAGAGGTGATGATCACTTTGGCGGCGGTGATGGGCGGTACGCTGGCCGCAGGTTTCTTTCATGTTTCTGCCCCTTTGGCCATGGTCGTTGCCGGACTTTTGGTTGGAAATGAACGATTCCGGACCTCGTCCATGTCGGAAGTTACCGAGATCTATGTAGATAAATTCTGGGAACTGATCGACCTGTTGCTCAATGCCGCGCTTTTCGTGCTGATCGGATTGGAGATTGTAGTCATGAACTTTGCCGGCCACTACGTAATCGCCGGGCTGTTGGCCATTCCGGTGGTACTTTTATGTCGCTATGTGGCGCTGGCGCCGCCCATTGCCCTGTTCAGCAAAAGGCTGCAATTCGTCCCCAAGACCAACCTGGTCATGACCTGGGGCGGCCTGCGGGGCGGCATATCCATTGCCCTGGCCCTTTCCCTGAGTCAGGAAATGCCGCGTGATCTCATCCTGACCATCACCTATATTATCGTGATCTTTTCCATTATTGTCCAGGGGCTCACAGTCGGCCGGTTGGTCAGTACTCTTCAGAAGAAGATCCCGGGTTTTCAGGGATCGTAGTTTATCGCAAATTCGGAATGCACGGCATGGGCTGGCCGCTTACCTTTAGCTCATGAGTGAAAGTAAAACAATGGATACGGCCCCGTCTATCAGCCGCCGGCAACGGTTGCTTGCTGCCGGGCTGGTATTTTCAGGAGCACTTTGCTTTTCGGCGAAAGCCGTTTTTGTGAAACTCGCTTACCGATATGAGATAGACAGCATTTCCCTGCTGGCGCTACGGATGCTTTTTTCCCTCCCGCTCTTTTTGCTATTTGCCTGGTGGTCATCCCGGAGCACCAATTCAGCATATACCCGACCGGCGAAACGCGACTGGTTGCACATTATTCTGGTAGGAATACTGGGTTATTACCTGGCCAGTATGTTCGACTTTTTGGGTTTGCAATATATCGATGCCAGTATTGAACGGCTCATTTTGTTCATCTATCCTACGATGGTGCTACTCATCTCTGCGTTTTGGTTTAAACAAAAGATCAACACCGATCAATATATTGCTTTAGTGTTGACCTATATTGGGGTCTCTCTGGCCTTTCTTTGCGGCAGGGACATCGGAAAAAGTGCCAACTTCTATCTGGGTGGCGGATTGATCTTCTTAAGCGCACTTACCTATGCGATCTATCTGATCGGTAGCGGTCGGCTTCTGCCCCGATTCGGCACGCTGCAATTCACTTCTTACGCCATGACGGCAGCCTCTTTGGCTGTACTCGTTCATCACGGGCTGATCTATCAATGGCACTTATTTCATTTTGCGCCACAGGTATACTATTTAAGCATTCTGATCGCACTCATATCCACGGTGCTACCGGCCTTTATGGTCGCTGAAGGGATACGGCTGATCGGTGCCGGCAATACCGCCATCATCAGCAGTGTGGGTCCTGTCTCGACAGTAGTTTTAGCTTATCTTTTTCTGGGTGAACGGTTGAACAGTTGGCAGGTTATGGGCGGATTTTTAGTAGTGGGAGGCGTGTTGTTGATCAGTCTGCGCAAACAGCGGAATTAAAAATTTGTTGACTGGATTTGAGCAACACCAGCACTACTTGGGAAATTAATCCGATGGTTCCGGTTTTTATGCTATCGGACTCGGAGGTCGTAAGCAAATCGAAGCAATGCCACGCGATTGACATGCTCGGAAATGCCGCAGCATATCAATTTTTACCGTGAAAATACAACAGCAGGGCACTAACCGTGTGAGGGTGCAGGAACTCACCAGCATACAGTTTGCGTTTGACCTCGTCAATGGGGATCTCTACGATCTCTACGTCTTCGCCTTCATCCAGATCCAGATCGAATTTAGCTTCCGCCTTGTCAGCCAGATAGTGATGAATGTAACTATCCATAAAAACCGGATTGGAGGCAACTTTTCCCAAAACTGACCATTTATTGGATACATAGCCGGTTTCTTCCCGAAGTTCGCGTTTTGCAGCAGCCTCCACCGCTTCGTCCATATCGAAGAGTCCTCCGGGAAGCTCAAGTGTAAAATCACCGATCCCAAAGCGATACTGGCGCACAAAGATGATCTTTTTGTCTGCATTCACTGCCACCACATTGACGGCATCCCGTGACTGCAGCACGATCATCTTTTGGCTCTTTTTGTTTCTGGGATTGCGCATTTCATCCCATCTAGCCCTGAATAATTTGAGGTCGGGTCCTACTTCTGAGCTCAAGCGTTGCCATTCTTTCTCAGATGAAGCCATAGTATTAAGTTTAAATTCCATAATCAAGAGCAGTTCGCTCCTCATTTCCATTTCGGCTAGAGCTGGTAGGTTTAGAGCTTGAAGCCGGGAAGATACAATTAATCCTGATAAGAAAATATGGAAAAGTTTTACCTAATACACGATTCAATTTCCCGGTACAATAACTGGCGGGCCTAAAAATAAAAAATAATGGATCAATTACCATTCTCTGCGGTCAATGCATTTTCTTTGTCGAAACGAAAAGCTTGCAGGTATCACCATTTTTATTAATACTCCAACAAACAAAAACCCTATTATGAGTAGATCATCCTCTATGCTGACCAACCCTTTGAGCCTGATACTAATGTTCCTGGCTCTAATCTGGATATTCACCATTGTCAAGTACTGTAATCGTTCGGAGGAACCACAGACCGCCGAAACGCCTAAAGTCCCCCCTTCCCCTATAAAAGGTTATGTCTTGTTACCCAAGACCAACTGTCCCTTAAAGCTTTCAGAATCAGATGCGGACATTGCTTCGGCACTACTTCAGCAATATTTCCGGCTCGACAGTCTCAACCGTTTCCAGGAGGCAATCTGGGACCCCAATCCGGACCTGGATCCGCTTTTCACCCAGAAATTCACCGGGAGCTGGGAAACCTATGTGGAGTGTATCCAGACGCTGAAACAGGATGCCGGCGGAAAAGCAGAAAAGCTGGCCCTCATCGCCAGCAACTTTCCCGATAACGACTGTCATGCCTGTGCACCTTATATCGGGTATCTGCGGTTTAATATTCGTAATGAAGATCCGGCCACCATTGTGATCCTGAGTGCCGACCGGGCATTATTTACCTTCGGTGCCTACGGAGCTATAGGTGATCAGATCAGCCTTACCCAACTCGGATCACAACAGGCGCTCATCTTTTCTACCGCGCAAACCGGCCAGGGCTATACGCTGGGTAAGACCACCATTTACGATATCAATAACTTCAAGCCGATCCTGGAACTCGATACCTACAAAAGCAATGGGGGAACGGATGAAGCAGATCTATACGAGCAAAAAAGTGACCTCTATATTCAGGCGAATGCGGACACACTTGCTCCGGCCAAACTGGCAATGTACCAATATACCATGCTGTTGGGCGGGTCGGAAAAGAAAGCTCCCGAACCGGAGACCTATTTCTACGAATATGCTCCTGATTCCGTACGCTATGTATTGATGAGATAATTACGATCTATGCCCGCACCACAGGAGATACAGATAGCAGATTATACCTATGAATTGCCGGAAGACCGCATTGCCCAATATCCGCTTTCCGAGCGGGATGCAGCTGCGCTATTGGTGTATAAGGACGGGCGAATCCATGCATCCGTCTTTCGCCAGCTAAAGGAACATCTACCGGCCGAGACCTTACTGGTATTCAATGATACCAAAGTGATCCATGCTCGCTTGCACTTCACATTACCAAATGGTAAGCCGCTGGAGATCTTTTGCCTTGAGCCGGTGTCTCCGGCCGAATATCAGCAAAATTTCAGTGCTACCGGAACTGTTCGCTGGAAGTGTCTGATCGGCGGCAACCGTAAGTGGAAGGCCGGGATTATTCAAAGGGACATTACCTTGGATCATGGAGCTATCAGCCTGACCGCTGAACGGATCGGCCGGCTGGAGGATGCCTTTGAAGTAGCTTTTTCCTGGAATGCGCCTTCTCCAATAAGCTTTGGTGAATTATTGCACGCCGCCGGGGTCATCCCATTGCCGCCTTATATGCACCGGCCTTCAGAAAGCAGCGATGCCGACCGGTATCAGACCGTCTATGCCCGCCTGGATGGATCGGTGGCGGCACCTACTGCCGGTTTACACTTTACAGAAAGAGTATTCGACGATCTGAGAACAAAGCAGATCGACCGCCTGTTCGTTACTCTCCATGTAGGAGCCGGAACGTTTAAACCGGTGCATTCCGAGACGATCGGCGAACACCATATGCATCAGGAAAGCATTTATCTGCACGCGGAGCAGCTGGCGGAGTTAAGCGCAGCCATAGAACGTGGCCGCCGAATAGTTAGTGTAGGTACCACCAGTACCCGCCTGTTGGAAAGCCTGTACTGGCACGGCTGTCAATTGTTGCAGGGAAACATTCCCGCCGATGCCCCGATGGAAGTGGATCAGTGGACACCCTACGAGGGTAAGATCCGGGAATACCCTGCCGGCAAGGCCATAGCAGCCGTATTGGAGCAGGCCCGCAGCTTGCCCGATCAGATCGTACACGGTCAGACCCGGATCATCATTGCCCCATCTTATAACTTCCGTATTATTGATGGCTTGATCACCAATTTTCATCAACCCAATAGCACCCTGCTGTTGCTGGTAGCTGCACTGGTCGGGGCTGACTGGAAAACGATCTATCAGTTTGCCCTCGATCATAATTTCCGCTTTTTGAGTTATGGAGATAGCAGTCTTTTGTGGAAAAAGGAAACTGTGAAGGAAGTTTCTTAGCTTTGCTGCAAAATTATCAAAGTCGTAAACACAGCATTAATGAAACATTCAATTTGCTCATCTCTATATGCTTCCTTATTTGTGGTTGCCATGGCCGTGATGTTGTTCAGTGCCTGTCAGCAACAAAGTACCTCACCGACTGGCGAAACAGCTGGTTCATCTATGGATAAAGTCGCGGCCAACATCGTTTTCATCTACGCCGACACCATCCTGGCCAAATACGAAGTCTTCCAGCAAAAGGGAGCTGAACTAGCTAAAAGGGAACAGGAAGAGACTGCCAAACTCCAGCAAAAAGGTAAAGCCCTTGAAGACGAAGT
>JAGQXH010000243.1 GCA_020436695.1 Lewinella sp.
ATAAAGTTCTTTGTCATTCAGGTGGCTAATGTGATCCAGTATCAGACGGCTAATGTGCTTATCGCCAATAATTTCGGGCCAGGTGAAGTAACCTCCTACAACATTGTTTATAAGTACTTCGGCCTGTTGAATATGGCATTCGTCATCTTTCTGACGCCTTTCTGGTCAGCCTCTACGGAAGCTTATCTCAAAGGCGATATTCATTGGATAAAGCGCGCCATGAAAAAATATAATCACCTGGGGCTACTGCTTTTTGCCGGTGGCCTGGTGATGTTGTTCCTGGCATCCGATATTTACCGGCTGTGGCTGGGAGAAGGAACCGTGGACATTCCCTTCGCATTATCCATGTGGGGGT
Source organism: Lewinella sp. (assembly GCA_020436695.1). Classification (GTDB taxonomy): domain Bacteria; phylum Bacteroidota; class Bacteroidia; order Chitinophagales; family Saprospiraceae; genus Flavilitoribacter. Next base: position 356 of record JAGQXH010000243.1, read on the forward strand.
TGATCTATTTTACCGCAGCGCTTTTTGCCACTAAGTATGTTTTTTTTCTGAATAGCATCAGTGCATTACGCATTCAGTTTTATACAAGTATGATCACTCCGCTGATCTTCATCGCAGTGACGATACTATTCATCAAGCACTACCAAATGGGCGTATACGCGATATTTATCGCTTCACTGATCGGTGGTTTTAACGGTATCGTTATTGCTCCGATTCAATATTATCAGGTCATTCACCGGTCTAAAAAAGGAATTTGGATAAAATGATCGTGCGCATGCCCGGTTGCTAACCAACGGGCATTTTCGATTGATCTCTGAAATCACTGCCGGTGACCCGGAAATAATCAGTTAGACTTCATTCTACAGTTTGAAATTTATCTGAACAACATTAGCGCCTTAAAAACGGCTGGGGCACTTAGACAAAATCATAAGGGGCGTTAGTAGACTATTCGATTTCGCCCATACGCAAACAAACATCATCCAAAACACAGCCTGAATGAGTCTGATCATGAAAATAGCACAAGGATTATTCAACAGAGAGGGGCGCTCCAGGGTTGTGACACTAATTTTGGAGCAACTCAATAAAGGCCAGGAACGTAGTGTCAAGGCAAAGAAAAATATTCTCGGAGGGATATTGATCCGTGGAATGAGTATCATCATAAGCCTGGTATTTGTACCGTTAACCATCGATTACATCAACCCCACCCGTTACGGCATCTGGCTGACGCTGAGTTCAATTGTCGGGTGGTTCACTTTTTTCGATATTGGGCTTTCCGGAGGACTGCGTAATAAGTTTGCGGAAGCGGTCGCAGCCGGTAATGATCGGGAAGCCCGGGTATATGTGAGTACCATCTATGCCATACTGGGGATCATCTTCTTAGGGGTGTGGCTGGTTTTTCTGGTCGTTAATCAGTTCCTGGATTGGGCGACCATATTGAATGTATCAGCTGAGATGAGATCGGAGGTCAGCATTCTGGCTCTCATCGTCTTTACTTATTTCTGCCTGCAGTTCGTGCTCCGGGTGATCACTACCATATTGACCGCAAACCAGCAACCGGCCAAGGGATCATTGATTGACATGGTGGGGCAGGCTGTATCGCTGCTTTTTGTGGTGATACTGGTTCAAACTACGGAAGGATCACTGTTAAAACTTGGTATTGCCCTTTGTTTATCACCCATTTTGGTACTACTGGGAGCCAACCTGTTCTTCTTCAGCCGGGAATATAAGAATTATCGGCCTACGTTCTCCCTGGTAGACTTCTCCAAGGCTAAAGATCTATTCAATTTAGGGCTGAAGTTCTTTGTAGTGAAAGTCGCCTATATCGTTCAGTTCCAAACAGCCAATATTATTATTGCCCAGCATTTCGGGACCGTGGAGGTAACCAGTTACAACATCGTCTATAAGTACTTCGGTATCCTCAATATGGTGTTTATCATCTTCCTGACCCCGTTCTGGTCGGCCTCTACGGAAGCCTATTTTAACGGTGATATCAACTGGATCAAACGAGCCATCAAGCAGTACAATTTGCTGAACCTGCTACTGTTCCTGGGGAGCATCATCATGCTGGTATTTTCACAGCGGATCTATGAACTTTGGCTGGGAGAGGGCACGGTAGATATCAATTTTATGCTTTCCCTTTGGGGCTTTTTCTTTTTCAATGTTACTATTTTCGGATTGAAGTATGTGAATTTCCTCAACGGGATCAGCGCCTTGAAAATTCAATTCATTGCCAGTGCATTCAGCCCGATCTTATTCCTTGTGACGGCCATGCTGTTGATCCGGTATTTTAACCTTGGTGTCTATTCGTTGTTTGTTGCTTCGGTGGTGGCCAATTTCAACGGATATTTTCTGGCTCCATTGCAGTACTATCAGATCGTCCACAGAAATAAGAAGGGGATCTGGATTAAATAAGACTAGTTTAAATAATTTGAACCCATGACATCTGACTTTACAACCATAAACAAGGTTGCACCCATAAAACAACACGAGGAAAACGGTCATCCCAACATGAAAGTCGTACAACTGCAATACAAAGCCAGTGCTTCGGGTGATTTTTCCAAAAGACTGCACGACGAATTCCTGAACGCCGGGATTGAATCCAGTATCCTGACCTTGCATTCCGATGTGCCGCAGTCTGCCGAACGGCGTTGTCTGGGGCGGAAAGCAAAATTTGTCTCCAGCATAGATAATCACATTCAAAACTATCTGACCAGGAAGGCCGACAAAAAATTCGGGCTTTTTTCGTATCCTTTATTGGGAACAGATGTATCAAAACTGGAACAGGTAAAGGATGCCGATATCATCTATTTGCATTGGGTGCTGTTCGGCTTTCTGGGTTTGAAAGACATAGAATCGCTGGCCAAACTGGGTAAACCCATCGTTTTCATCCTGCACGATATGTGGACCATGACCGGTGGCTGCCATTACAGCTTTGACTGCGAAAAATATAAAACCGGCTGCTCCAACTGCCCGATGTTTTCCGGCTCACAACCTTTTGACCTGGCCGCATCCGGCTTCAAGAGAAAAAAGAAACTGTACGACAAGTACGATAACCTGTACTTTGTGTCGCCCAGTAAGTGGCTGTATGATTGTGCCAAACAATCGGCGTTGACTAAGGATAAGCCGGTGTTTCACATTCCGAATGTACTTGATCAGGTCAAATTCAAACCGGTTGATAAAAAGGTTGCCAAGCAGATACTGAACATCGACCCCGAGGAGCGGGTCATTGCCTTTGGAGCCGTCTCGGTCGACAGCCCATACAAAGGCTGGCAGTATTTGAGATCGGCGCTGAATATACTCCACGAACGGCAGCCGGATGAAAAGATTTCCATTGTAGTATTTGGAGGAGGAGATAAAGAAGCCATGGAAAAATCCATTCCTTTTAAGACCCGTTTTTTGGGTAGGATATCGGACGAATACGCCATGGCCGTGCTCTACAATGCGGCTGATCTGTTCATTGCCCCTTCCTTAGCTGATAATTTGCCCTACGTTATTTTTGAGGCTTTGTCTTGCGGTACCCCGGTGGTTGCTTTTAATACCGGCGGGATCCCGGATCTGGTGCGTCACAAATACAACGGCTATCTGGCCTGTTATAAGGATGCCGAAGATCTGGCACAGGGTATTGAATATTGCCTGGATAATGACCTGAAAGCCAAAGTGCTGCCAGAGTTGGCCAATGATATTACTATAGAAAAACACCGGGCGCTGTATGAATCTACAAAAACCGTATCACTGAATGGAACAAAGGCTTGATCATAGTATACCACAGCGGTTTCTGGTAACCAACCGGGAGGATCTTTACCTCAACCTCTTTTTTCTGGGGTTCATCCTGCATACGGTTTTTTACTCGCTTACCGCTACCCGCTTCCCTTATATCCTGGGGCAGGGCTTTCAGTCGATCGGGCTGGTGCTCCTGTTCTACTGCGGTTATATGCTGATGCGGTGGAAGTTCGAATCGGCCTACTTCCGACTGTTTTTTACGCTTTACCTCATCTGGTTGTTTGGGGTAGTCATACGAGGAGGGGGGCTCAGTTATGGCCTGATAAAATCATATTTGTTCCAGGCCTGGTTCGGCGGCATGCTGTATCTCGTGCCGCTCATCGCACTTTTACCCCGCAATCTGTACTACTATAAGAAATTCTTTGATCTGATCATTGTCCTGGCTGCGGTCCATCTGGCCTTGGATATTGTATTTATAGGTGATCTGATGGCTGCTCCCGATCTGGACGAGGAACTGGTGGGCAAATCGGCAGTAGAAGTGTTCTCCCGTACCCTGGGGATACCCACGGGTTTTATCCTGTTGACGTATCCCTATCATAGCCGCAAACGGCTCTTCTTTTCGATCTTTACCCTGTTCCTGATCATCATTTTCGGGATTATGCGCGCCAGGCGGGGACTGATCCTCATGGCCAGCCTGCCGCTGATGTTCAGCTATATCATGTATCTCTACCGGAGCAATTTCAAGATGAAAAGCCTGATGATCATTGCTACGGTAATGGGGGCATTGCTGCTCAATGCCTACGCCATCCGCGTATTTAATAACGGCAGTATGTTCCAGTATCTGAACGAAAGAGCACTGGAAGATACCCGTACCGGAGTGGAGGTGCGCTTTTATCACGACTTTGGCATGCTCGACTGGGTAGTGGGCCGTGGTATAAACGGCAAGTATTACTGTCCGGAAGTGCCGTCACCGAACGATGTACATGGTTACCGGGAGGTGATCGAAACCGATTTTCTACAGATCATACTCAAGGGAGGACTCATCAGCCTGGGACTACTTATGGCCATACTGGTACCGGCCATGCTCATTGGTTTTTTTCAGTCCAATAACCTGCTGGCCAAAGCATCGAGTATCTGGATATTCCTGGCCATCCTGAATATGTATCCTTCAACGGTGAATACCTTCACCATGAACTATATTTTGGTATGGATGGCCGTCGGTATCTGTTATTCGAAAACTATCCGCATGATACCCGACGAGGTGTTGGCCAGGTATTTTCAGTATGGCTTCCAGTCCATCGCAACGTATAAATTGGAAAAATGACAACACCAAAAGTTCTGGTTGTCGGCCAGCCCTTTACCCGGCATACCGGCGGCGGCATTACTTTATCGAATCTGTTTGCCGGATGGGATCCGGATAAATTGGCGGTGGCCTGTGTCGATAATTTATTTGAAGGTAATATCGATACCAGTGTTACGGACAATTATTACCGGCTGGGAGAGAAAGAGCATAAGTGGGCCTTTCCACTCAGTCTGATCAAGAAGAAATATCCTTCTGGGCCGGTTACTTTCGAAGAAAGGCAGGGCGGTCAAAAAAGTACGGAGAGTACAAAACGCAGCCTGCGGGTTCGCCTGATCATGGATTACTTTTTCCCCTTCCTGCAGTTTATCGGCGTTTTTCATCTCCTTTCCCGGATTGTCATGTCGGATGAGCTGAAGCACTGGCTGGATGAATACGATCCGGATGTGATCTACGCGCAGGCGCCCACCCGAGAGATGGTACTGTTCTGCATCGCCATCCACGATTATCTAAAAAAGCCGATGATCTATCACGTGATGGACGACTGGCCCTCTACTATCGGTAGTGACGGTTTGTTCAAAAATTACTGGAAAAAAGTGGTGGAGAGAGATCTGAAAACGCTGCTGGGCCGAACCGATGTATTCATGAGTATCAGCGATTTTATGTCGGAGGAATATAAACGCCGTTACGGTCGTGATTCCGTTGCTTTTCACAACCCGATCGAGATCGATTTCTGGAAAAAATACCAGCGTACCGATTACGCGCTGGCAGAATGTCCGAATATCCTTTATGCCGGCCGTACCGGGCTGGGGATCGATTCCTCTCTGGTAACGGTGGCACAGGCTGTGGCAAAAGTAAATAAGGAACTGGGCACTGCCGTTCGGTTTACTTTGCAAACGGGCACCAAACCGGATTGGATAGATCAATACGATTGTGTGTATCACAATTCTTTTGTGCCCTATGAAGAACTGCCCCGCGTGTTCTCCGGTGCAGATTTTCTGTTGTTGCCCTACGATTTTTCGGATCAGGCGCTTAAGTTCATTAAATACTCCATGCCGACAAAGGCGCCGGAATTCATGGTGAGCGGTACGCCCATCATCATATTCGGGCCCGATCAGACTGCACTGGTAAATTATGCACGGGCCTACAACTGGGCGGAGGTAGTTACCCGGAACAGCGTAGAAGTGCTGGCTGACCGGATCAAACATTTGGTGCAAAACGAAAGTATGCGCCGCCGGATCGCTCTGAAGGCTGTCGAGGTAGCGGAAAGCCGGCATGATGCCCGGGAGATCACCCGGGCCTTTAGTGGTATCATCTGCTCGCTTGAAGGACAACAGGCACTGGTAGGATAATAGCGCTGCCACAAGATCACGAAACGACAATCCCGGAATTTTGAAACCTAAAGAGTAAAAATCTGTATACGATGAGAATCGGAGTATTGATTGCTTCATTCAACCGAAAGGAAAAAACCATGGCCTGCATTCAGGGGCTGATGGATCAGAAACTTCCGGAAGATATTCAGCTGGAAATACATCTGACTGATGATGCTTCTCCGGACGGAACGGCAGAAGCGGTAAGCAAAGCGTTCCCAACGGCCAATGTTTATCATGGCAATGGCCATTATTACTGGGCGGGAGGTATGCGAAATTCCTGGAAAAATGCCCTGACCAGCCAACCGGATTATTATCTGCTGTTGAATGATGACGTTTTGCTGCTGGATGATGCCATCGCCCGTTTGGTGGCCTGTAACCGACAGTATTATCAGGAAAATAATAAATACGCGATCAGTGTAGGCCCTACGAAAGATAAGCAAACCGGTAAGGTCTCTTACGGAGGTCGAAACCTTGTTTCCAAATACCGGCCCCAGTACTTTCTGGTATATTCGGATGATCAATACATTGAGTGTGATCTGGGCGACGGCAATATCATGCTGGTGCCCTCGGCGGTGAGTGATAAGGTCGGAATACTATCGGATGAATGGACACACGGTATTGCAGATCACGACTATACCTACCGCGCGAAAAAAGCCGGTTTTTCGCTGATCGCAGCCCCGGGTTTTTATGGCTACTGTACCTACGACAAAGGAAAAGGATGGAAATCCGGGAACGTAAAGCTTACAGACCGGATCAAATACTTATACAGCCCCACCGGATTACAATACAAGGAATATCTGACGTACATACGTCGCTATTATCCATACGATCTGCCGCTATCCTTTTTGAAACTCTGGACCAAGACCCTTTTTCCATTCGTCTACGATGCCTTTAAGAAAGAACCATCGTAACTACAGCTGATGATATTTAAGCTGCCGAATGACGGAGAGACCCGGCATTGGCAGGAGCACAATATTGAACATCTTATTAAGGAATTAATCTTATGAACGACAGTATGACCCAGGCCCCTCCAAAACCTAGTAAAAGGCTCCAGGGCTTGTTGATCAACGTGCCCCATCTCGACCGGCCCGGCGGTGTGAGAGAGATCTATAAGATCCTGGATCTGGAAAAGCACGGTATCGGCCAGTATTTCTTTATTCATCCAAAGCCCGAGCGGGAGACCGCAAAATGGCAGGTTGGCATCAGGCTGGTAAAGCGCTATCTGAAATTTTACAAACGGGTAGGAGAAATGGAAATGGTGCTGATCAATCCGTCTTTGGGCTGGAAGTCTTTTCTGAGGGATGCCATGTTCGCTTACATCACCCAGCTCCGGGGTAAAAAACTGGTAGTGTTCTGGCACGGCTGGCTGGAGGAATACGAGCGTAAGATCAAGAATTCCTGGCTGCTACGGGCCTGCTTTTCCAAGACCTTTGCGAATGCCGACGGGCTGATCGTACTGGGGTCGATCTTCAAGGATAAACTGACCCAGTTGATCCCCTCCGGCGAGATCCCGACGCTGCATTTTCTGAATATCGCGGACGATACCTTTTTGAAAAATTTCGATCTGGAAAAGGAACTGGATCGCCGGGAACAGAAAGAAAAATTCACCATGCTTTTTCTGGCCCGGATGGTGAAAGAAAAGGGGGTATACATTGCCATCGATGCTTTTCGTCAGGCAGCGTTGGAAATGCCCGATAAGGAGCTGGAACTCATTATAGCCGGCGACGGCAATGAGTTGGGCAAAGTGAAAAAATACGTGAGTGATAATAAGATCCCCAATGTTATATTTCCCGGTTTCGTACGGGGTACCGTAAAGCACGAAACCCTGGCCAAGGCCGATCTTTTTCTGTTTCCGACCTATTATCCCGAAGGCTTGCCTCTGTCAGTACTGGAGGCCATGCTTTATGGTATGCCGGTGATCACCCGGCCGGTCGGCGGTTTGCCGGATATCCTGCACAATGAGGAGCACGGATATATTATCGATTCGAAAGAACCGGCAGACTTTGTGGGAGCGATCAAGAATCTGGTACGCGACCGTGAACTCTACCGTAGCATTTGCCGGAACAATCACGAATTCGCCACCAACAATGTGATCAACGCTAAAGCGACACAATCGCTTTCCAATTTTCTGGAGACGATCTAAGCCATTTTAACGCCTGAAAGTAATATCCAAAACCGTGAAGGTGTGACTCAAGTTCATACCGGGGATCAAACCATTGAACAATGAAACAACTTATCCAAAATTTTAAGACTGGTGAATTATATGTAGATGAGTTACCGGCACCTTCCATTTCCAGTGGAATGGTATTAGTACAAAATGATTTCTCACTGATTAGTGCCGGTACGGAAAGAGGTACGGTAAAAGTGGCGCAGTCCAATCTGTTGGGCAAGGCCAAACAGCGACCCGATCTGGTGGCCCAGGTCATTCAGAATATCAAAAAAGAGGGTCTGGCCGCTACCATCAACAAAGTGCGCACCAAACTCGACTCGCTCAAGGCACTGGGGTACAGTACCTCCGGCCGGGTGATCGCCTCCATGGATACCAACGGTGCTTTCAAACCGGGTGACCGGGTAGCCTGTGCCGGACAGGACTATGCCTCTCACGCGGAGGTGGTAGCCATCCCGCAAAACCTGGTGGCTAAGATCCCCGACAATGTTTCTTCCGAAGAAGCAGCCTTTACTACCTTGGGAGCCATCGCATTGCAGGGGGTCCGTCAGGCCGATCCGACCCTTGGGGAAAAGATTTGCGTGATCGGGCTGGGACTGCTGGGACAGATCACCTGTCAGTTGCTGAAAGCCAATGGCTGCGCCGTTTTCGGTATCGATCTGAGCCCGGGTATGGTCGCTCTGGCAAAGGATACGGCGGCTGAAGAGGCCCTGACCCGCAATGATCCGAATCTGATGGCTGCCTGTGAGAATTTCACCAATGGTCACGGCTTTGATACCGTTATCATTACGGCCGCAGCTCCATCCAATGACCCGATCGAACTGTCGGCCGAACTGGCTCGCAAGAAAGGGAAGGTAGTGATGGTTGGCGCAGTGAAAATGGATGTTCCCCGCGATCCGCATTTTTACCGCAAGGAACTGGAACTGAAAATGTCCTGCTCTTACGGCCCCGGACGTTATGATGTGAATTACGAAGAGAACGGCCATGACTATCCGTACGCTTACGTACGCTGGACGGAACAACGTAATATGGAGACCTTCCTCGACCTGTTGTCCCGCCGGGCCATTGATATTAAGCCGCTGATTACCCATGTCTTTGACATTGAAGAAGCGGAAAAGGCCTATGATCTGGTCCTGGGCAAGGTTAAGGAAAAACACATCGGCATATTGCTGAAATATCCGCAGCGGGAGGGAAGTCCAATGTCGATGGTGCAGGTAAGTAATGCGCCGCGCGAACAGATCAATGTCGGCTTCATTGGTGCGGGAAGTTTTGCCCAGAGTTATCTCATCCCTAATGTCAAAGGTTTTGGTGCTTCCCTTGATGGTGTCGTCACCTCACGTGGGATCAGTTCCAAGAATGTAGCGGAAAAATTCGGCTTCAACTTCTGTTCTTCCGAGCCCGAAGATGTACTGGGTAATGATGCGATCAATACCGTATTTATTGCAACACCGCATTCCACCCACGCAGAATTGACCATCAAGGCCCTGGAGACGGGCAAATCCGTATTTGTGGAAAAACCGCTGGCGATGAACGAAGCGGAATTGCAGGAAGTGATCGCTGCCAAAGCAAAGAGTGACCAGTCGGTAATGGTGGGATTTAACCGTCGTTTTGCGCCGGTCAGCCAGGAGATCAAGGAGGTGTTTCGCAACGCCAGCGAACCACTGGTGGTCAATATTCGCGTCAATGCGGGGCTGATCCCGAAAGAGCACTGGATACAGCAGAAAGAGATCGGCGGCGGACGCATCATCGGAGAGGTCTGTCACTTCATTGACCTGATGCAATACTTCACGGATGCCGAACCGGTAAAGGTGTATGCCGATTGCATCGATACAGGCAATGACCTCATTACACCGGAAGATAATCTGGCAGTAACGGTAAAATTCAGCAACGGTTCCGTTGGGAACCTCACCTATCTGGCCAATGGCGATAAAGGGATGCCGAAGGAACTGATCGAAGTATTCGGGGCCGGTATGATCGGCGTGATCAACGATTTCAGGAGCGGCACTATCTATCAGAACAACCGAATCAATAAACTGAAGTCTTCAGGCAAAGGACACAGCCAGGAGGTGGTCCGGTTTCTGCAGGCCATGAAAGACGGCAAAGAGAGCCCGATCGATTTCCGCTCGATCTGTCTGACGACACTGACTACTTTTAAGATACTGGATAGCCTGGCAACCGGGCTGCCCCAGGAAATCAATATCGATCATGTTGGATAAGGTACAAGCTTCTTTTGAACGCCTGCAGGATTACTGCGAGGC
>JAGQXH010000244.1 GCA_020436695.1 Lewinella sp.
CTGCACCGCCCTCGCTCCTCAGCAGGTTACGGCGAGGCTTATAGCCTCGCCGTATGTCCGATTTGCTTCCGGGAGTACCCGAAGACAATCGAACCCTACGACTATTGGCGGCGAAGACCGTCGCCAATAGAACGAGCAAAAGAGCCACCATCATTTAATTAATGGTGGCTAAACCCCCATAATGGGGATTTTTCAGGTTCTCGATCAAGACTATTCTTGACAGAGCGATGCGGGGAGGTATCCCCGCATCTTTTTCGGCTTTCCGCTTGTAGCGGAAAACGTCGTTGCCCCCTGAGGGGCAATCTGAACTGAGAGTAAGGCTCCCAGAAGCCTGAAAAAAGTGGTTCACTCATGTCAAAAACATGTTTGCCACCTTATCCGCAATATCTTTATTTTAGATTCATTTTTTCTACTTTATCGTTACCACAACCAAGGGCTTATACGCCTTATTTCGTCTGTTGTTTATTACAACCCGAAACGCCTTCTCAAAATATAAATTTTCCCCTTGCAATTCCCTCACATTCGCCTACATTTATTTCAGTACACACAATTATTATTTTAGTATCACAAAAAAAGGCACACAAAAAGCCCAAAAGCCTCCCATGTGCCATCAACCAAACTTAAAGCAACAATAATATCAGCTAAAGAACGCCAGATCCACCGCCACCTGGGCCGTATCGAGGCCACTGGCGCGTAGATACGTCCGGAGCGTTTGCAGATCCCGCCAGCCGCCCAGGTCGCCGATCATCTTAAGGCTTGCGCCCTCGAGGTAGAGGTTGGTCGCCGCTGATCGGCGTGCGGTGTGCGTCGTGACGAACGCACTTTTCGGCCCGCCCTGGTCACCCTGGTTTACATGCTGGTTCATCTGGGCCATCGCCGCGACCGTCTTAAGATCCCGGTTAGCCTGCACGTTGCCGGTAAAAGAAAAATCGTAGTCGTACTTCTCCAGCATGGCCAGGGCGGTTTCCTTCAGGGGTAGGGTAGCTTCCGTACCGGTTTTCTGGCTTTGGTATCTTAAGAAAGTTCTCCCGTTCAATCGGAATACCCAGGAGCGGTTTACCCGGCACACGTCCGAAAAGCGCATCAGTAGCCAGTAGGCGAGCAGAAATCGGTCCCGCTCGCGCTCCAGAATGGGCTGTCCGGAAAGATCGAGCTGTTCCAGGCGGCTCAGCTCGTCTACGGTCAGATAGATCTTTGTAGACGCTGATTGCCGGTGCACCTTGAAAGCTGGATCCCGGTGGGAGAGGTTGGTATGCAGTTTTTCTTCCAGGGCCATATTCATCACCCGTTTGAGGATCTTTATATTTTTCCCGATCCCCGGGCCCCGGCAATTCCTTTGGGTGGCCAGGAAATGTGAAAAGCCATTGTAAAAGGTCATATCGATGTCGGTAAACGTGATATCGTCCAGGCGCTTAAAATCCCGGTATTCGGTAAGCCTGTGGTGCGTAGACCGGTAGTTCTTAAGCGTACTCTTCCGAATCGGCAGTAGACCGTTGTCGCCTTTCTCGATCACCGACTTAAAGTAATCGAGCAAGCTGCCGGCCGTTTCTTCCTCCCGGAAGTTGGCTATGGTGCCGCCGTAGAGCAGATGTTCCTCCAGCTCCAGCTTCATCCTCCGGATATTGGTATTATAAGCATGTTGTAAGGGATGCCTTTTGCTGACCGCTCCGTGCCGCGCGTCCCATTCTTCCGGCTGGACGCTCAGGCCGGTAGAAAGATACTTCTGGCTGTTTTGATGGTAGGCATACAGTTTGATATCACATGTACCATCTTGGCGAGGGGCGTATTTCCATAAGATTGCTTTGACTTTCATAATTTTGAGTAGTTAACTTTTGTTAATGACTCCCGGCCGGTGAGTGCTTCCGAAGGCAACCGGCCGGGTTTTCATGGAATGAGGTTAGAATGGTAAATCGCAAATTTTAGCTAATCGATAAGCTTTGATAGGGTAGGTCCCAATTTCTTCTGCTCGGTGAAAATCATGTTGAGTAGAAACAATGTTGTTATCTGAATCTACAAAGATCAATTGATCTCCATATAACAATCCATGGGGCTGCCAATACCTATCTCTATGATACCAATGAAGGTAATTATAGAACTCGCCTAAGAGCTGTGCTTTCAATGTGATTGGAACAATCTCCAGATCTTGTACTTTTTCCTTTTGCTGATTCATATTTTTTATGTTGAGTTGAACAATCCTGATTAGTCTGCAAGGGGGGATTTTTCACAATTCGGGCCTATTTAACATCCACTACAGAGTGTTATTTGCCAGCTTTTAGGAGGCTTTTAGAGCCACATTTGGCCGCTTTTTGGGCATCTCATTTTTCTTCTCAAAAAAAACTTATAAAAAATGCGGTTACAGCGGTTACAGCGGTTACAAACGTGTAACTTACTGATTGTCAGGGCCGCCCTTGTAACCGCTAAATGGGCATTTTGTAACCGCTGGTTACAATTTTGGTTACAAATCGATTTTGCCGCCAAAAAATGCGGTTACAAGCGGTTACAAGCCATTTTTTAAATCACTGATTATCAGTTAGTTAATTTTAGGTGCGGTTACAAGCGGTTACAAGCGGTTACACCGGTGGCTTTGACAATCAATTAGTTATGTTTTTTAAGAGTATTTGTAACCGCTATTTTCAGTTTTTCATTTCTAGGAAATCAATTTCCAATTCCTGCATACCGCTAATACGGAATTGAAGGCACCTTACTGGCTTGTTGGAGAGGGTATTTCCTAAGCGCACCGTTTTGGTCATCCGCCCATTCTTTTGTTTCACAAAATAGGACTGCATCGACAGGTAACTCTTAAGAGTAGTTTCGTCTAGCAGATTCAGATTTTGCTTACCAGCCTGATCACAATAGACCATGTAGGTAAGCTTCATATTGACCGACAGAATACCGTCCGAAATGTCGTAGTGGGTCTGATTGATAAAGCGCTGACCTTCCAGTGCATCCAGTACGTGCCAGAATTGATTTACCTCATTCGTTTTGCTCATTTGCCGATCCTGTCGTTTGATGGCCTCGCGAATAAACCGGTAAGCATCCTTGTAATCGAATGGGAATTCCAGCACCTCACTTAAGATCTTGAATGGCGCCAGTACGGCCGCTACATTGGTAAGTGCACGTTCTTCCATATTCTGTGTCTCCGGATCTTTCCGTAGGTGCGAATAAATGCGGGCAAATTCGACCGGGTAAGTCTTCATTACCAGTTCCCGGTGCTGCACGATCTCCAGCAGCACGTTACCCATTCCTCCGGATATCATTTTTTCCAGCTCAACAAAGTGCGCTTTTTCTTCTTTGGAGAACTTGGTCTTATCGAAAGTGAGTAGTAGTACCCGGCTAAAAAGAGCATTCTCCTTAGTAGGCATTTCCTGGCCACCGAGGATAACCGCAGAATTGATCAGGGTAGTGTGCGTTCGGTTATCGTTGGAAGTCTGTGCCCGTTCGTATCCAATCCCGTCGTAAATGTTCTTCAGCATTTCGATCAACTTGGGATCGATCTTGTTCTTGTATTCCTCAAAAGGCTGTAATCCATTCCGCACCTGGGCGAGCTTCCGGGCAAATCCTTTGGCACTGGAGGCACTACCTAAGCCGATGGCATCATCCGGGCCATAATCGCCAAATAAGCGGTGCAGAGCCGTTCTGTACGTCGATTTGCCGGTGCCTCGAGGACCAAATAGGAAAAGTAGGGGAAAGCTGTTAGCGTGGCTAAAAACAATGTCTCTGAACAGAGAGGCCACCACGAAACAGATCCCTAATATGGACTTATTTCCGAATACCTTGGTCAGTTGTTCGGACCACGTACTGAACATGGCCATACCGTTCTGAAAAATGAATTTGCGCTCATTGTGATAGATCTGAGCTGCATCTTCATTCACTTTGCTAAATGCCGGTAGATAGAAACGCTGATCATCGGCAGTAACAATGCCGTATTCATTGACTTGGTAAAAGACTTCTCCATCAAACAAGCCATTGGAAAAGGCATAAAAGCCGGTGTCAGGTTGATGGCCCAAGACAGCTATTTCTTCAGCTATGTATTCAAACTTATAGATGTACTCCTTAATGGCTGAGAATTGATAACTGACCCAGGAGGGCACAAAATTACCTCGTCCTTCGACCAGGGCCGAGAATTCGCTATTACTGGACAAGGCTTTGACCGTGCAGCAGATCACAGTGCTTTGCTCGTAAATATTGGTCAGCTCCATAATACGCTTGGGCTGGCGGCTGTCACGTAGTAGGTAAAGCGGTTTTATTACAAAGTTGCTGACGTGCTGCCAGCCTTTTTTGTTGACGATGAAATGATATCGACCGTTCTCAATTTTGAAACCATCGATCTTAAAATCCGGATCAGGCATTTCTACATCCTCAAAAGGGGGAGGGGCCACGATCAACAGGCCGTTGTTCATTTTCTCCGCTTCTTCACATTCTACCGGATCAGCTTCAACCGGATGGTCCGGATCAGTGTCGTAAATGTCCACCTTCAGCTCTTCCCGGATCTTCTGCAGCCGGTCTAGGCCCATCTTATCAGTGCTTGGATTCATAGGCGGGAAGATTTTGTTGTGAGAGGATAGTGTTTCTCAATTGGCAAACGAGTTGCCAGCATCCGCGCCATTTCATTTCGAGGAATTTGATCCTGCTTTGGTATTCGCCGTTGATCTGGAGACAGTGGTCAGAATAGGCAATTCTAACCGCTTCAATAGCAATTATGGCATTTTCCATAGCAGTTATTTCGTCGTTCAGAATACGGCAAATGTATTCGGCCTTACTACCAGTATCATCGCCGGAAAGAATGGCTATTCTCCGGCTCTTTTTCTTTCTGATCATGTCCTTTAGAGGTGCCGTCTGCTCCTCCAGGTAATGTTCCCAGACCGCTATTTCGAGCGGTGTGATATGGGGAAAACTTTGACCTTTCATAGGATTAATTGCTTGTTCGTTTTGGTTAAAAAAAGTCATGGCTTTTGGAAGCCAGGTTCCAAAGCAATGATCAATCTCCAGTAGGTCGTGTAAGTCTGAAATAAGGTTTGAAAGGATCTCTCTTAAGGGGTTCCCTTATCCTGCAAAAATCGGACGGGCCGGCTCCAGGAGAACCGGCCCGATCTGGTTACGTGCCTTGCTGGTTCATATGTGCCTCCAGCAATAAGCTGCGTAAACCCTCAGCCATGTAAGAAATCGACTTGACGTGCTCAGGGGGGAAGTCCTGGAGTTCAGCGGCGCACATCAGTTCTTTCAGGGCCTCATAATAATCCATCGGGCATTCCAGGATATCGTTAAGCTTGGTCATCATACCTTTTGATGCACTGGCCACGATCTTGGGATAGCGGTCAATAGAGATCTCATTCTGTACCCGGAAGACATAGGTTTTCAGCCAGTCCGTACCGATCTCAGCTGTGTAGGCTTCCAGTTTCTCCGTCAACCATTCCTTAAGGAAGAGCTGGCTCAGGGAAGGATAGTGTTCGGTAAGTACTTGGTGAGCAGCAAACCGGACGGATGCCTTCTCCATATTGGTTTTTTCCGATGGATTTGATACATTTGTCATAATAAGTTATTTGTGTTGATTGAAAAATCAGCCAAATCTGAAACCCGTATCATGCGCGTGATGCGGGTTTCTTATTTTGGCCAGCGTTTACTTCTTCATTCTTTACGGTAATCAATTGTTGGTCGATAGCTTCCAGCAGCTCAGAATACTTGCAGTACAGGCGGCCTTTAAGCCGGTAAGTTTTCACGATCCCTTCTCGTCTAAGACTGTCCAGGAAAGAACGGGAGCATTTCAGCAGATCCATAGTTTCGTCGTAAGTGAGGATCTCCTTTTGGTGGTGGATCTTAATCTCACTTAGCTTCGCGTCCAGTGATTTGAGCCGTTGGTTGAACTCCGACAGCTCCTTCGGGTCTACATTCATCTATTTGCATTTTATGTGAGGAAAAATGATGTGCGTTCGCTTATAGTGGTTCAAATGTATGTCATAAATTGATTTATGACAAGTTAATTGTCAAATTTTTTTTCTTGACAAGTCGTTTACTTATATTTTTCTACCTACAATAATGTCAATAAGTGCAATTGCTACTTCTATAACCGAATCACTAAAGCCAGCAGCCTTTCCTATTTTTACCAACTCTTCATGCTTACCAATAAAAAACCACTCCCATACCTTTATGTCCAAAAATTGATAATGGAATTGTGCTATTGCTGTTATTACCTCAACTTCATTAACATCATATTCTAATTCGTCCATAACTACCCTTACTCCATGGATCATGTGTCCCCAATTTTCTTTACCTAAAATATCAGTGATTCTAGTTTGATATACTTTGACTCTATTTGCAATACCAATGATGGAAAATTCATCCTTGGTAAAAAATGGATGCTTGTATTTAAGAGGACCAAAACCTTCTTCGGCTTCAATCATTGTTTCTAACAATTCCCTGTAACTACGAATGAGCCCTTTGTAAGGATCATCTTTCAACATTTCCAGGTCCTCGTCAACATAGATACCTTCCGAACTGTCATCATGAGCAAACCTAAATTTCGTACTTTTCGATTTATATATTATCCTAACGTATAAGGGATAACGCAATTCTTCCTGATCTCCAACTACGAATTTTTGTGGTTTTAGGTCAGTATTAGCATAGTATTGAACTGTCAGTTTATTATCCATTTTCCTGTTGTTTTTGCTGGGCTCCAGCCTTTATTCTACCAATGTACGCCGTCCAAAGCCCGATTGATCGTCCCTTTGGAAAGGTGCACGTAGATCATTGTTTCCCGTATGTTGGAATGCTGCATCAACTGCTGCAAAATGTGTACATCTACCTTGCCGGCCATGATGGTCCCGAAAGTGTGTCGGCCGGTATGACTGCTGATCCCCTCCATTATCTTTTTCCGAACTGGCAGGGAGCTTGCAATCGTCTTTAAATGCCGGTTGTAGACCTGGGTGCTTTCGTAGATAAAAGTGGGCTTATCACTCAAAAAATTGGCGTCTACCCGTCTTTGCAAGATCTCTTCCGGACGACTCATTGCCTGCCCAGGTACCGGGAACAGTTTGCGCAGGTTCTGCCGGTATGGTTTCTTCGTTTTCTGGGCCCGTAGGAACAGCTCTATCCCATCCGGCGTCTCGATCATACATTCATTATCGATCTGCTTCATATCGCTAAATCTGAGGCCAGTGTAGCAACTGAAAAGAAAGAAGTCTTTGATGATCATCAAATGCTCTTTTCCCTTCGGTGCCTGGAAGTTCTCAAATTGGCTCAGCTCGTGCTCGAGCAGGAACAAACGGTCGGTGTGTTCCTTCTTCACCGAGATCTTGGTACAGGGATTATTGTTGTGCGCGATGTAGTCCAGTTTTACCGCCAGACGTGCATATTTGCGCAGATTTTTGAAATGCTTGTGTACGGTGTTCTGGCTCAGTCCGTCATTGTGTAGCGAGTCGATAAAGCCTCGCAACAAACGCACATTGAACTGCCGGAAACTGACGGATCGGCGGTAAGCTTTGAACTTATCCAGTGTTTGGCGCTGGTCTGTGTAGGTGCTGCGGGAAAGCTGCGGTCGCGCTTTCTCCAGGCGATCTTCATAAAACTCGGTGAAGGTCTGGTTAAGCGTTCCTTCTTTGTAGTCTTTCAGGCGCTCCAAAGAGACTTCTTCGCCCATCTGCTCCAGCTCGTAGATAAACCGCTGGATCTGGCCTTTGAGGTCCTGTAAACGCTTATTAAGATGAAATTGGTCCGGATGGTGGACGATCTGGTGAAGCTTGGAATGCCACTGTTGCGGCGTGATATAGATCCCGGAATTGAAAAAACGTTCCTTCCCGCCCAGGTACGCCTGTATTCCTACAGCGGCGGTTCCGTTCTGCTTTAGCCTAGAATAACGCTCGTATTGGTAGGCCACTTTCAGTTGTATTGCTGTCATGTTTTTGCTTTTGTGACATGGTTAAATTCAAATTTTGAATACCATAAGCGAAAACGCACAAAAGCTGCACAAAAAAACAGCAGAATAGACGTGAATGTAGAGGATTATTAATGAATAAAGTTCATATCTAATCCCTTCACAATGAAATATATACAAACAAAAAAGACTTCCGAAGAAGTCTCTGAGCGGTCCGGACGGAACCTGCTAAAAAAAACAGTTTTCCGGCCTATTCCGTCTAAACCCCTGGAATTGCTGGCAATATAGGAATATTTCCGCTTTCGGTAAAAGCTTTAAAAGGAAAAGACGGGAGAAGAAACGACAACGTTTCCGACAACGCAGTCAGTTTGAGTGTCGAACTCTAATTTCGTAACACTCAAAATTTTGACAATGGCAAAGTTACCGAAACCGAAGTTCAACCTGAGAATGCCCAAGGCGAAAAATGAAACATTAATCTCCTTAGTGTTTCGCTATAGGGGGCAAAGATTGGTCTACTCTACAGGGTTTTCCATCCACCCGAAGGATTGGGATGTTAAAGCACAACGGCCAATTCAAAAAGAGAGGCGAGCTGACCTGTTTGCGATTAAGCGATATTTGGATGATCTGGCCAAATATTGCATGGATATCTTCATTGAGGCAGATTATGGGGCTATAAGCTTGGAAGCATTCCGCGAGCAGTTAGACATTAAAACCGGTAAAACATCAATTCCTGATCCATCTGAGACCGAAATAGAGCAGGAAGAAAAACAACCTACCTTTTTAGAATTCCTCGATATTGAATTGGCCGAGATGAAAGAGCAGGGGATGCGGATGAGTAGTTGGGATTCTTTTGACCGACATGCGAAAATCCTCAAACGATTTGCAGAGGAAGTCAGGCCATTCGACTACGAAGATGTTGACTGGAACTTCCGTTTTGAGTTTATCGACTGGCTGGCCAGTCGCAAGATCAAACTTGGATATGGCAACAAGACGTTAAGCACTTTGCGGCAATTTCTGGAACGAGCCAAAAGGAAAAAGCTACATACTAATAGCGACTATCAAGGAACAGGCTGGATAGTGCCTCAAAAAAAAGCCCAGGGGCAAATGGTGGTTCTTACCCCTGAAGAACTACAAAGGCTGGCGGATCTCCGTCTCTTTAATTTTGCGGATAAAGTAAGGGACCTGTTTTTGATCGGTGCCGGAACCGGCCAACGGTTCAGTGATTATTCCCGTTATAAACCTGATAATTTCTACAAGACCATTAACGGGATTCCCATTCTATCGATCATTTCACAAAAGACGGATACACCGGCTAAAATTCCTCTCAATATTTTCCCGTGGTTGATTCCCATATTGGAGAAGCATGATTACACATCGCCTAAGATGTCGATGCAGAAATTCAATGTGACCATCAAAGATATCTGCCATAAAGCCAAATTGACGGATAAGGTTTTTATCGTCAACCAGTATATAGGTAGGAAAGCTAGAGTGGAGAAAACCTATGTACCCAAGTACAAGGAAGTGACTTCCCATACTTGCCGTAGATCATTTGCAACTAACCTATATCGGATGGGCTACCGACTTGCCCAGATCATGCCGATGACCGGACATGCCAAGGAAGCCCAACTTAGAGAATATATCGGAATTGATAGTGAGCAGAATGCTGAGGAAATAGCATTCAGCATCATGCAAAGGCAGGGCGGGGAGGCAAACCCGAAAACTGGCCATTTAAGAATTGTAAATGGCTGATAAGTGCTATTGAAAAGAAAAATCCAACACTAAAAAATAAAGATCATGCAGAATATTCTAATCAATGATGATTTTGGACGATCAATAAAACGCTTGCGTTCCATCTTGCCTAAACTCAGTTTTGGCCTGTTGATTTCCACCTATCTGATTTCCGCTATCATAATGGGTATATTCCATGCCCAGAATGCCGCTAATATTGGTTTTATGGTCGCTGCGTTTTTAGTGCCGTTGGCAATACAAGCCGGCAGGGGAACATTGGTGTTCTTTTTTCAGCTTAACCCTGCCCATATCCAAGGGCGGTTTTCCTTTGGAATGATTGCGGCAACGGCTTTACTGATCTTATCGATCATAGAAGCATGGTTGGTTTTGGCTCCTTATGGTTTTACATGGATAGTGTCGGTCAGCACATTGATGCTGATCGGTTGGGTAATTGAAATTATGATCCTGAAGGAGACCATATTTGCCACTCAGATCGAGCTATTTCAAAACAGGGAAAGATGGCATGAGGTAAAGAATTTTTACATTGCTCAAAATGAGTTAAAGCAGTTTATCGAAAGGCTTCAGGAAGGGAACATCCCCTTGATTGCTTCTCCTTCGGAACTGAAGGAGGAGGTAATTTCCGAAGAACCGGAAACTATTCCGGAAGATCGATCCTTATTGTTGCTCAGTGAGCTTAAAAACCTTTTGGAGGGAAACGCACTCAGCCCTTCGCTGAATGGACAGGCGAAGGGCAGCAAGTAACAAGTGCCATCTTTTACGGAGTTACGCTTGATAAAAATGATCCATTTTTAGGCCATAACCTTGATCGGCTGGAAAAGCGTTTTCGTGAAAGATATTTTACCTCCCTTGAGAAAAACCGGAAAAGAGAGCAGGGTGGCAAGCCTCCTCACCAGACAGTTTTAAAATCCATTGAGGATAATAAAAACCGGTTTGCGATGGTAAAGCTGCTTCGAAATCTTCTTCTTGAAGAAGAATCAGAAGCAAGTTTAACGAGTTAGTTTTATCTGAATTGAGGCTGTCTCAAAAGTAAAGAGACAGCCTCTTGG
>JAGQXH010000245.1 GCA_020436695.1 Lewinella sp.
CCATCTCAGCACACCAGGGAAAATTCATTGCCAGCCGTTCGGAGGAATCCATTTTAAAAGAAGTGGATGAGGTGACCAAAATGCCGGACTTCAAAGGGTATATCAGCGATCTGGGTGGCCCTTCGGCCAATATGTACCGCATGAAGGGAAAGGTACAGGAGATCTGCGATCGTTGTGTGAGTCCGTCCTGCATACATCCGGTAGTGTGCAGCAATCTCGACACCAGTCATAAGCCCATGACGGAACTCTACCGCAAAGTAGATGCACACCCTCAGGTAAAAAAAGCTTTCGTAGGCAGCGGCATTCGTTACGATCTGCTGGTAGACAGCTACAATAAGAATAACGACGGTAGCCTGGACGAATATATGGAGCAGGTAGTGACCTGCCACATCAGCGGCCGGTTGAAAGTTGCTCCCGAGCATACTTCGGATAACACCCTGCGCATCATGCGCAAGCCTTCATTCAAATACTTCCACGAGTTTAAGCAGAAGTACGACCGGATCAATAAAAAACACGGACTTAACCAGCCACTCATCCCCTACTTCATTTCCAGTCACCCCGGCTCTGAGGAAGAAGACATGGCCAATCTGGCCGCCGAAACCAAAGATATGGGCTTTAAACTGGAGCAGGTGCAGGATTTCACCCCTACCCCCATGACCGTGGCCACGGTTATCTACTACACCGGCCTGCATCCTTATACCCTGCGGCCGGTCTACACCGCCAAATCACCCCAGGAGAAAAAGAAACAACACCTGTTTTTCTTCTGGCACAAACGGGAAAATCATCAGCAGATACGGGATCAGCTGAAGAAGTTAGGGCGCGATGATCTGATCGAAAAGCTGATCGGAGAAAAGAAGAAGTTTCAGAAACAGGAGGCTATAAAACACCGTAGCAAAAGGAGAGTAAAATCCGGAAACAGAATTAGAAAACAAAGAAATAAATAAATTTTTCCAGCGTGTTGAACCGGTTATCTATTATCTTGCCCTTGAAATAATACACGAGTTTTAAAAACGTTGCTCATGAAATTTGCGCCGCTCTCCGTTCAATCCGGACATATGTCCTTTTTGAGTCTCTCTGCATTGTGTTTTTTCACTTACTTCCCATACACTGCCGTTGTTCCTGCCGGGCTAGCCAAAAAGTATTTACCTACTGCCGTTTGCCAGGATGTGACCGTATTACTGGATGCAAACGGTACTGCTGCCCTGAGTGTGACTGAAGTAGACAATGGCAGTAATTGTGATTGTCTCACGCCTACATTCTCTTTTTCTGAAACTGAGGTCATCACCGAGCTCAGCTATGACTGCACGAACATCGGTGAGCAGTCAGTAAGCCTATATGTAAGTGACGAAGAAAATAATGTTGCTTCCTGTACAGCCATTGTAACCGTAGTGGATGATATTCCGCCGACGGCCGTTTGTAATGATATTGACGTCGACCTGGATATAAACGGTTTTGTCTCGGTCTTACCCAGCCAGTTACTCAGCGGTTCAGCGGACAACTGTAGTTCAATAATACCCGTAGATACCGACCCGATCACTTTCGACTGTGATAATGCCTTTAACTCTTATTTAGTTTCGCTGACCATAAGGGACGTTTCCGGAAACGAAAGTTCCTGCGAAGCTTATGTATCAGTGTACGATAATATGTCTCCCGTCCCGGATGTGCAGAACTTACCAATGGTAATCGGTCAATGTTCCGTTACAGTGACCCCACCTACAGCTACTGATAATTGCGCCGGGCAAATAACCGGGACAACTTCCGATCCGCTATTTTACGATCAAGAGGGTAGTTATGAGATCACCTGGACCTATCAGGACAATTACAGCAATGTCTACGTCCATTGGCAGCGGGTCATTGTGGACGATACTACCTTTCCCATAGCTGATTGTAATTCTTTTGAAATTGTGCTGGATCAAAACAATCAGGCATCAGTTACACTCGAGCAGCTACATGGGACTTCGACAGACAACTGCGGGGCAGTGACGCCGGTAAGTGCCTCCCAAACGGATTTTGACTGTAGTGACCTGGGAGCCAACACCGTTATTTTAAGGGTAAGTGATGCCGCAGGGAACCTGAGTACCTGCGAATCGACCATAACGGTAGTAGAACATGTCGTCCCGACTGCCATTTGCATAAACAAAACGGTAGAACTGACCGGAGACGCAGCCGTCTCGGTTGATATGTCCGAACTGGCGGCCCCGTCAACCGATAATTGCGACATCGTCGGTTATGAGACCACCATCTATACCGAAGTGGCTCCGGGTGAAATCATTCCGGTAACCGTATCCAGCCTAAATCTCGCCTGCGCGCAGCTCGGGCAAAATCAGGTAGAGGTTACCGTAACAGATCTGGCCGGCAATAGCAGTAACTGCACATCCATCGTAACAGTCGAAGACGCTGCTGCCCCTCAAATTATTTGTCAGGATCTAACCACTGAGTTAGATGCAGTTGGAGAGGGTGTCGTTAACGCCGGAGCATTGGTCGCCGAATTAATGGATAATTGCACGAACCTTAACGAGCTCGTGCCTCTGGTGTACAACCCGGCTACCGAAGAGGCAACCTCCGCTCAAACGGAATTGACCTTTGACTGCAATGATCTCGACCTCGCTACACTCTATACCGTGCTGGTGACGGATGCCGCCGGTAATACAGCGAGCTGCAACGCTGTGGTTACAGTAGAAGATCATTTGTCACCGGCTATTTTGTGTAAAGAAAATCATACCATCCAGCTGGATGCAAGCGGGGAAGCGATTATTGCGAGCACCGATCTGCTATTGAGCGCAGAAGATAATTGTACCGCACCGGAAGATCTGCAAGATGGCTTTTTTACGCAATTCGGCATTCCCTTTGGTCCTACGGTCGACTGTACGGACCTGGGAGATCAGGGGATCTTACTTGTTATTCAGGATCTCAGTGGCAACACGGCCAGTTGCAATTTCCTGCTCAGTGTCATCGATACGGATGCTCCTCAGGCAGTTTGTACAAACGAGGAAGTACAACTGGACCTGGATGAAACTGGTGAGGCCGGCATCGATCCGGCCGTACTGGATAATGGTTCTACCGATAATTGCGGTATCGCCAATAGGACGCTGAGTAAATCAATGTTTTCCTGTGGAGACCTGGGAGCAAACAACGTGACCCTCACCGTAATGGATGCCGCCGGTCTGCAGGCTAGTTGCATGGTTACAGTGCAGGTGAATGACTACCAGCCGCCGCTCGTCACTTGCCTGGATAGCTATGAGATCGTACTTGATGGGAACGGGGAGGCGACATTGCTGCCGGAAGACCTGATATTGAGCGCCACCGACAACTGTACTCTTCCGGCCGATTTGGATCGCTACCTGATGTACATTGGCGAAGGCGGTAATCCGCAAATCGTCCAAAGCCTGGATTTTGCTTGCAATGACCTAGGTACCCGCTTGCTGAGTGTTGGCACCGCAGATGCCTCCGACAATTACTCCTCCCCTTGCGAGGTAGTGATAAGTATTACCGTAGAAGACACCAACACGGCCTGCGGCAATTGCGAACCTTCTCATATACTAAGCGGCAATGTTGATGCCGGTGTCTACCGGGCCAGCGACTGGATTGAATCCGACGGGACCATACAAATAAATACTGCCGTCCATTTCCGGGCCGGTCTTGCAATCAGGCTGCAAGCGGGCTTTCATGCGCAAACCGGTAGTAATTTCACCGCCCGAATCGAAGACTGTGAAGTGCTAAACAATAAGGCTGTTGTTTCAACAAACAAAGATCTACCACACAACATGACTCCAGCCGGCACCCTCAACGATCTGAAAATTCACCCTAATCCTTTTGATAAGCAGTTCACCCTCTTGTACGAGATGAACACTGCATCCGAAGTAGAGATCCATATGATCAGCATTGACGGAAAAAACCAACTACAATTACTTCGACCGCAATACCAGACCTCAGGCATACACCAACTGGAATGGAACGGCCCGGATCTTCCGGCCGGGATCTACATCATCCAGCTGAGATTGAACGACCTGCTGATCAGTCGAAAGCTGGTAAAGATGAGATAAACATTCCATCAAAATTTAGCGGATACGGATCAGTTTTTTAACAACCTGCTCCTTTCCACTCCTCGCCTGTAGAAAATAGATACCGGCGGGTAAATCCACATCGAGTAGGTCAGTTTCCCAGAAAACATCATCGTAGTGGGCAATATTTACCAATTCTTTGATCAGACGGCCGGTTTGGTCCTTAAGCATTACCTGCAGAGCAGCAGGCTCCGGCAGACTGACCTGAACCCGGCTCTGCGCAGTGAGCGGATTGGGATAAACCCTGACCGCCAGCTTCTCAGCTCTGTATAAGGGCAAATCAGCGACAAATGGATCCGGTATAGGGGTACAGGGGACTACAGATGCTATGAATTGAGCGTTGTCGGTAGTATGAAAACCGGGGAGCAATCTAACCGAATTACTTGCCTGGAAGATCTTGTGTGCGCCATGCGTATCCGGGATGACACAGGAAGCTTCGATGTAGTCGGAGGCCCGATAAACCAATTGTGGAGGATTTTCCTCGAAGTAATACTGATCTCCGGTGCAGTCGTTATTGCAATAACCGTAATTGTCCTTTACATTGATGGCTACTTCACAATTGGCCGTATTATTTCCTTTATCGGTTACCCATACCGGAACCTGGTAAATGCCCACATTTGAGCAGTTGAAGCTGATGGTACGGTCATTTACATCAGGAGAAAAGGAAAATTTAAGGTCATCGCAGTTGTCGTTTACGGTAATTACTTCAAAACTGTATATGTTGGCGGTAATTTCCCCGGGATAGTAGCTCAGGTTTATATTTAAATTTCCCAGATCACAACCACCTTCCGGTATCTGTGGAGCGATATTATCCTGCACCAGGATATAACTTTCAGCCGAAGCTTCATTGCCATTCAAATCCCGAACGTAACCGGAAACCAGCATGGTGCCAACGTCGTAACAGTTAATGAATAAGGTGTTCAGCTGATAATTAGGCGAGACTCCCTCTTTGGCAATAGTTGTACTCAGATTACCCGTACTGCAACCGTCAATGGCATCAATAAATAATGCCGACTCAGGCAGATAAACCTGTCCGTTACCGGGTAGGGCCACTACCAGACCGTTCATCAGGACCGGTGCCGGGCCACAGGTACTGATAGGTGAATTTCCACCGCAATAATCCTGCCCGTCGGACACGGTGATGTAGGTTTCCACGCTATTCTGGTTGCCAAGGGCGTCCGTCACTCTGAGTTCAATCAGAGAGATGGGGACCGAATTGCAATCGAAGGTGATCTCTCCATCGAACACCCCACTGCCGGGAAAACCTACCTCTACACTAAGCTGTCCGGTAGCACATTGATCTATACTCCCGGCCTCAAAAGCTTCGGCCGGTATCGTCACCGGTCCGGCAGATATATCCACCGACAAGCCGTTATATGCAATAGGAATGGGACCGCAATCAAGCGATAAGGGCGGGCAAGCCGCCAGTTTGTCCTGGATGAGTACAAAGGTACGGGCGTAAGTCTGACCGCCATTCAGGTCGGTTACCCAAATATCTACCTCTACCGTATTCCCAACTATATTGCAATCAAATGTTTTATGGGTATCTCCGGTATCAGTAGAATAGGAAAAGATCAATCCTCCGGTGCCGCACTCATCGATACTACCCGCATCAAAGACGGAAGCAGGAAGTGAGATGGAACCACTGGGTGGGAGGCTGACCGCGAGGCCGTTATAAACAACGGGAGAAGGTGTACACTGGCCGGATAACTGTAAAGGAATGAATAAAAGCAACAATGGCCAAAACTGGGATAGGTATAACATCCTGAGAGCAATTATATCAGTGAAAAACTCATAAATATTATGAATATTTCAAAGATAATTAAAATCTGTGCTTCTCAAAAAATCATCAGTCTTGCCAGGGGAAATTTGCGCCAAAGCTGAATGCTCAGGCATCTACCGTCCAACTGGCGCCTTCCTTACCATCCTTTACCTGAATGCCCAGTTCTTTGAGCGAATCCCGGATCAGATCCGAAGTGGCCCAATCTTTATTGGCGCGGGCCTCCTGTCGAATATTGAGGATGACATTCATCAATCCGCCCATCATGTCCTTTCCGTTCTCACCACCTTCTGCCGAATCATCTTTCAGGCCGAAGATATCGAAGATGAACTTCTGGAAAGTATCTTTCAGTAAAGCCAGAGTCGGACCACTGACCTGGTCGGCCGGCAGGTGACCGTCTTTCAGGCCATTAATGCGGGTAACCATTTCGAAGAGACGGGCCAGCGCCTTAGGCGTATTGAAATCATCGTTCATTTCGGAATAAGCCAGGTCAATGAGATCATTGATCTCTTTATCCAGTTCTCCGGCGGCAGCATTGGCGGGCGATTCGAGCGCCTGTAAGGTACGGTATGCTTCTATCAGTCGGCGATAGCCTTTCTCGGCGGCCTGCAGGGCTTCATCCGTCAGATCGAGGGTACTTCGATAATGCGTTTGTAACATAAAGAAACGCACCACCATCGGATGGTATCCCTTGCTGACGTGAGGACTGTCGCCGGTAAACAATTCCACAGGGGAGATGGTATTACCGTCGCTTTTCGACATCTTTTTGCCGTTCATCAACAGCATGTTGGTATGCAGCCAGTATTTTGCCGGGGCATGACCACAGGAACCTACATTCTGTGCCACCTCATTCTCATGGTGTGGGAATTTGAGGTCATTGCCGCCACCATGAATATCGAAGGTCTTGCCGAGGTATTTGGTACTCATCGCCGAACATTCCAGGTGCCAGCCGGGGAATCCCTCCGACCAGGGTGAATTCCAGCGCATGATGTGTTCGGGAGAAGCTTTCATCCAGATGGCGAAATCAGCGGGATGCTTTTTTTCGTCCTGTTTTTTCAGATTCTCGCGCGATTCGGCGATCAGATCGTCTACTACCCGGCCGGAAAGCTTGCCGTATATATCTTCGTTTTCTTCGATGAATTTCAGCGTATCGAAATAGACCGATCCATTGCGCTCATAGCCATATCCATTGTCAATAATCTGCTGCACCATCTCGATCTGTTCGAGAATATGCCCCGTAGCCCGGGGTTCGATGCTGGGGTTCAGCGTATTGAATGTGCGCATCATATCGTGGAAGCCGTTGGCGTATTTTTGCGCCACTTCCATGGGTTCCAGCTGTTCCAGGCGTGCCCCCTTCGACATGCGATCCTCTCCGTCATCCAGCAAGTGCCCTACATCCGTGATATTGCGCACGTAGCGCACTTTGTATCCCAGATGCAGCAGGTAGCGATAGATCACGTCAAAACTCACAAAAGTCCGGCAGTTACCCAGATGCACATCGCTATACACGGTAGGACCGCATACATACATCCCAACACGGCCTTCATTTATGGGCTCAAAAGTTTCCTTTTCTCGGGTCAGACTATTGTATAAGTTCAGGTTCATGATCGTGAGGCATTTGGCTCAAAGGCCGCAAAAATAAGAAGTTATTGGAAAGCGTTATAATTGTCTAGCAATAAACGACCTGTCCGGGCAAATAGTTTCAGGGATCATTCACATTGACCGGACGGAGAATACTCAAAACCGGATAGTGATCCGAGCGATCAGTGGGTAACACCCGGTAGCTAAGCGGTTCCAGTGCCGGGGAAGATAATATGTAGTCAATACGCAAAGCCGGTAAACTCCCCCGAAAAGTAGTACCGATCCCCTTTCCTTTTTTCTGGAACCCGTCAATCAGGTCTTTGGAAAGGATGTGATAAGCGTGAGAAAGCGGCACATCGTTAAAATCTCCGCACAGGATAATGGGATAGGGACTTTCATCCAACAGCTTTTTGATCTCCAGCGCCTGATCAGATCGCATGGCGGCGGTACGCCGATAGCGGCCGATCATACCTTTGATCTGTACCCAGGTCTCCTTTTCCTGAAAGTGTCCGTTTGCCGCTACATCATCAGCTATTTGGGAAACTGTGTTGGATTGCAAATGAATACCGAAAACCCGGTAGGTTTGATCTTTTATCTCTACATCAGCAATGAGATATCCATTCGCACTATTACGCTTATTGAAATAATGAATCCTGATCCCTTTCAGCGGATAACGGGAAAATAAAGCAACACCTTTTCCGGATTCCCGAAAAGTATATTTCAGGGGCGTTTGCGTAGTGAGGAGCTTGGCGATATGATCTGATCGCTTGGGAATAGATGGAAATTCCTGTATGCACCAGATATCCGGCTGATACTTCTGGTAGAAAGAGAGAAGATCCTCTTCCGGCCAACGATGCGCTTTTCCGTCTTCTGCCAAAGTCCGGAACTGAAAAACATTATAAGACATCACCTTGATCTCATTTTCACCACCAGGTGAATGATCCTTTCCCAGATGCAGGCCGATGAAAGAAGTAAAATGCCCCCACCCCAGCAGAATACACCCCAACGTTAATAAAGCATAGTATTTCTGCTGGATCAGCCAGATACAAGCAGACAACAGCAGCAATACCAAAAGCACCGGATAGAACAATCCCATCACGGAGAAAGGCCAAAAGCCACCGGGATGAATATAGGGTGACAGATAGGAAAAGAGGGTGAGAAAGATCAGTATTACGTTCGACCAACGGAAAATACGTTGCAACCGGCCCACAGCTTACTTTTTACTGGCATTAAACAGAAACTCTTTTTCTTTTTCAGTCAGGCTTTCGTAGCCGGATTGCTTGATCTTGTCGAGGATGGCATCCAGTTCTTCCTGATGGGAAGAAGGCGGATCGGAAGCAGCATTTCCCTTGGGCCGGCCGGTATTCTGACGAGTGCGTTTAGGATTGCGATATCCTACCTTAGGGCCGCGTTCTTCCCGGAATTTTCCGGGAATACCACTGAAAAAAGATCGGATCTTATCCAGCAGATTATTTACCGGTATGGACCAGTCGGTCCCCTGCCGGAGCTGATACACAAAAAACCAGCCGAAAAAAGCGCCCCCTAAGTGAGCAAAGTGTCCGCCCGTATTAATGTTCCCGGCCATTCCGACCAGATCGATCAAAACCAGGGCTGCAACAATATATTTCAGCTTGACGTCTCCAAGAAAGAGCAGTCGCATGTAATAATCGGGAGAAATAAAGCCCGCCGCCACCACAAAGGCCATCACCGCTCCGGAAGCACCCAGCGCGAAGTGGACTTTGTCGTCGCCGTACGGCAAAAGATTTACGGACAGGAAATAAGCCAGCCCTCCGACAATACCGCCCAGCAGGTAAAGTGGTAGTACCCGATGGTTGCCGAGAAAATCTCCGACGATGCGACCAAACCAATACAAGAACAGCATATTCCAGAGGATGTGCCAGAAGCTGTCATGCAGGAACATGCTGGTGATGATCACCCAGGGGTGGGTCAGATTGTGCAGCCATTCCGAGGAGAGCATAAAAAACTGACGGATCTCCTCGTAAATCAACTGGCTATCGTCAGACCAGCCGTATCCGATCCGGAGTATCACCCAGATCAGATTCATTGCTATATAAACGACTACGTTTATGATCACCAGGCGGGTCACCATATTTCCGTAGCTATATTGTCGTTTAACGTCTTCCCAGATTGAACTTAACATCGTAAAAAACTATCGTCCGTGATTATCAAAACGAGAACCGAATCTTCGCCAATACAAAATTAACAAGAATCCGGTTATTGCCCCGCCCAAATGGGCAAAGTGAGCGATATTATCCCAGGAGAACTGATTGACCCCAAAGTACAACTCCGCTACCATCAGTATCGGAATAAAATATTTGGCCTTGATCGGGATGGGCAGAAAGATCAACATGAGTTCCGCATTGGGGAAATACATGCCGAAAGCCAATAACAAACCGTAAATAGCTCCGGAAGCACCCACAATGGGGATATTGATCTTAGCCTGATACAGGTCATTTAACTGCCTCAGTATATTATCTATAAGGCCGGAAGACGGATTGCTCAATTCAACTGCCAACTGACTGATCGATTCCTTATCCACCGAAGAGAATTTACCTAAAGCCAGCAAATTATCTCCTGTGGGACTAGCCCGAAATTGACTTATAGCCTGTTCCAAATGAGAAACTTCCCACCAGGTATATCCCATATGCAGGATAGCCGCTCCGAAGGCGCAAATAAAATAAAAAAACAAGAATTTCTTTGGTCCCCAGAGTGATTCCAGCGCACTTCCGAACATAACCAACGCAAACATATTAAAAAACAAGTGCATATACCCCCCATGCATAAAAAAGTGGGTCACGATCTGAAAAGGCTGGAAGAGACTGGATGCGGGATAATACAACGCCAACATGGAAGTATCAACCAGACCAAAGGCTCCGATCAGGAATACCACCACATTGATGATCAACAAATTCTTGACGACGTCCGTAATTCTCAGCATATGTACATCATTTACAACATTCCCGCTTTCGGTCTTTAAATAAGAGGGAAACTACACCCAATGTTCACAATTCAAACTGAATTATCGACTATTTAACGCCCTAAGAGGACAAACGTTTCTCCACTCGTCACTTGTTTGAGTTATCCAAAATCAGGCTCCGGACAGCTAACGATTAATCTTTTTCAAAACGCCTGGCCAGCTCATCAAGTTCAAAGGTAAGGAAACAGTTGCGGCCACCGGGGCTTTTAAAAGGGATCTGACAGGCAAAAAGCTGGTC
>JAGQXH010000246.1 GCA_020436695.1 Lewinella sp.
CCGGTACCGGGGAGGCCATAATTCCCTCGTTTGTAAGTGCTTTGCATCGTCAAAGTTGCCGGATGCTTTTTGTTAAGTACCGGGCCAACGAGCATACCTGAAGCGGGGTCACCTATTGATACACTATATTAAAAAAGAAAAAAGTGAAAAAGATCTTATTCACCGCGATGATCCTCTCTATGGCCTTCGGTTCGATCTCCGCCAAACGCTATTTCGTTTCTACCAAGGGTACCGGCAACGGCTCTTCCTGGGCACAGGCTTTCGGCGACCTGCAGCACGCTTTAGCCGCAGCTGCCATGGGAGATGAAATATGGGTAGCCGGCGGCACTTACCGGCCTTCATCTGCCGACGACCCGACAGTCAGTTTTCGCATTCCCAGCGGTGTAGCCCTGTATGGAGGGTTTATTGGAACAGAATCTCAACTAACGGAACGCAACTGGCAACTTCATAGAACGGTGCTCAGCGGCAACCTGGGTGAGCCAACCGACAGCAGTGACAACAGCCATACTATTGTGTACTTTGACCGGGTATCAACCGCAACTACCCTGGATGGATTCGTACTGACCGGTGGTACGGCCAAAGGCTTTGTACGTGGTGCCGACCCGATAGTAGTCGGCGGTGCCATTTTCAACAATGGGGCTAATGGAGAATCATCGCCCACTATCCGGAACTGTACTTTTCAAAATAATTATGCCCGTGAAGGAGCGGCGATCTACAATCATGCCGACCAGGGCAAATGCGAACCAAGCATTATCAACTGCAAATTCTTGGAAAATATAGCCGATATCAACGGGGGGGCCATCTATAATAATGGCGATAAGGGCATCTGTAATCCCAAGATCATCAATTGCGAATTTGAAGGCAATTGGGCAACCTACGGCGCCAGCATATTGAATTGCGGCAAATCGGGAATCTGCTATCCAATAATTGAACGTTCCGTATTTGCCAATAACAGTACGGGCATGAGCGGCAGTGTGGTATATAATAAACAAAGCGAGAACTCCAAGGTATACGCCATTATGATCGACTGCCAGATCAAACAGAACTATTCTTCCGTAGGAAGCAATATAGAAAACAATAACAAGAGATATGCGCCAAAGACAGGCACCGGTATAGATCAAAAGTAATCTGACCAACTTTTCATTTTACAAATCGCAATAGATCGGCACATCACTACTCCTTGATCCGAGCTTCCAACATATCCGGCATCGCATCCTCCGTGTCCGCTAGATGCGCTTTATAGACCTTCATCAGCTTTTCCACGATTTCCGGATGAGCCGCAGAACGGTCGTACTTTTCGGAAATGTCGCTTTCGAGATTGTACAATTCCGGGTGTTCCAGTTCTACTTTATTGCCGTAATTAACGGGTTCCCTTTGCTGAATGTGGAGTTTCCAGGGACCGGAGCGCACGGCGTGCAGTTCAGCGCGTGTCCAATAATAAAAACTTTCACGGGGGCTTTTCCCGTTGCCCTGCAACACAGGAGAGAGATCATAACCATCCATTTTGCGGTCATCGGGCACTTTAGCGCCGGACAGAGCGGCAAAGGTGTTGATCACATCCAGGGTAGACCCCATATCGGTGATCAACCCAGGCTTCACCTGCCCCGGACCCCAAAAGATGGTCGGTACCCGCTGCCCGCCTTCAAAAGTAGTGCCTTTACCGGCACGTAAGGGACCGGCCGAACCACCGTGCGTTTTAAACACCAACCAGGGACCGTTGTCAGAAGTGAAGAGTACGATGGTTTGTTCTTCCAGATCCAGATCACGAATAGTCTGCAGGATCTGCCCTACACCATTATCGATCTCCTGCAGTACGTCGCCGAACAGGCCACGTTTACTTTTATCTTTAAAATCGGGGGAAGCGAATAGCGGGATATGCGGCAGGTTGTGGGCCAGATACAGGAAGAACGGATGGTCTTTATTGGCTTTAATATAGTCTACTGCACGCTGCGAGTATCGCCTTGTGATCGTCGTCTGATCAGCGGGCCGTTCCACGATCTTTTCATTTTCCATCAGCGGCACGTTATAATATTTGATCTCCGGCATGGCATCCGGATCATCGGCCAGATCAATATAGCGCGGTTCCATGCCACCGATGTAATCCATATCATTGGAATAAGGAATACCGAAGTAGGAATCAAAACCCTGATTGGTGGGCAGATATTGCGGCAGATGCCCCAGGTGCCATTTACCGATGGCGGCCGTGGCGTAGCCTTTTTGTTTCAGTACTTCGGCAATGGTCACTTCACTTTCCGGCAGTCCTCCGGCGGAATCCGGAAATAACACTACCCTTTTCGCGGAACTCATGCCGTTACGGATCGGATAACGCCCCGTCATCAGGCCTGCGCGACTGGGAGTACATACGGGATCGGCCACATAGAACTGCGTCCATTTTTGCCCCTCCATGGCCATACGGTCCAAATTGGGCGTTTGGATGGTAGGATTGCCAAAACTACTGAGGTCACCGTAACCGAGATCGTCACAAAAGATGATCACAAAATTCGGCAGTTTTTCCTGAGCACCTAGCTGAAAATGGAAGATCAGTAGTAAGAGTGGTAGTAGGTTTTTCATTTTGAAAGATTGATGGTGAACGGTTATTGTACTGGGTTCCGGAGTTGTATAGAAAGTCTTTCACTAAGAATATGAGAAAAATAATGTTTGGTTTGCCTTGACTCAGCCCCTCTGACTCCCCTTAGGGAGAACCACCCACACTTTCAAACCAAACATTATTTTTCATCAAAATCACAGGTTGGAATTTTTACACAACCCCAGGACCATCTTCATCCTAATATTTAGCAGGCTGCCCCTCTTTCGGAAGCGAACCTTTGATAAATTCCCGCAGATGATCATTAGCGGTAACCAGATCCTCGGCCCGCAGATACATCATATGGCCGCTGCGATAGCCCTCGAAACTGAGGCGATCTTTCATCTTGCCGCTGGGATCGATCTGCCACATCGAATATTTCGCATCAAAGTAATTGGTAGCCCCATCGTAATAGCCCGACTGGATGAGCACCTTAAGATAGGGATTTTGGGCCATAGCCTGGCGCAGATTGTCGCCGGTCCGATCACCGGAGCGATCCCAGGGATGTACCGGACCAAACATGTAGTATTTAAGGTCTGTCTTAAAATTCAGTTCCTCACGCAGGTAATAATTGATGGCCGGTGTGAAAGAATGCAGCCAGGAGGTCAGTTCCGAGTTGAAATCGGGCCGGTCACCGGCATCACTTTTATCCAGTCCTTTATAGCGCGAATCCAGGCGCCCGACCGTGTTTCCCTGTTTACGCAGCAGCTCTTTCCAGAAGAAGGAAGTAGACACATCCAGGTTGTTTTGCAGGATCGCCGTTTCGGAAAGCCCTGAGAAGGCCGACATCCTTTTGGCGATCTCCATTTTCTTGTCGTCGGCGAGGAAACCGCCCTGGCTCAGTGCCGGCAGCAATTCCGTGGTCGTAAATTCCTCGGCCGCCGCCAGTACTTCATCCAGATCGCGCCGTTGCCATTCCGGAGCCAGCATGCCATGGTACCAGCCCGCAGCCGCAAAATACGGCAGGCGATTGGCCGCCTTGACGGGTCCGTCCCGGTCAATCCCAAGGTCGGTAGGCGATACGAGGATCACCCCATTGAAATACATCCAGTTCTGATTCTGCAACGCCAGGGCCAGACCAGATACCCGGGTGGTGCCGTAACTCTCACCGATCAGGTACTTCGGCGACAGCCAACGATTATTCCGCGTCACGAAGGTATTGATCCATTCGGCCAGATACTTGATATCGGCATTCACACCAAAAAAGGTCTCCTTCTTGGTGTCCTTATCCAGAATGCGGGAGTAACCCGTGTTCACCGGATTGACGTATACAATGTCGGCAATATCCAGAATGGAATTCGGATTGGATTTTACGCCGTAAGGTTGAACGGGAAAACCTTCATCATCCACGTTCAGTACCATAGGGCCAGTATAGGCAATGTGCATCCAAACGGAAGCTGATCCCGGTCCTCCATTAAAAGATATGACCAGTGGTCTTTTACTGCGGTCATCAATACCGTCACGGGTATAATAGGTAAAGAACAAAGAGGCAATTACTTTACCATCTTCGTTCCAGACGGGCTGGGTACCACAGGCTGCCGTGTAACTGATGGCCTGCCCCTTAATGGTGGTCTTGTGTTTGGTAATGACTACGGAGTCGGCCGGCAATCTTCTGTCCTGAGCGGAAACGATCGTAAGGCCGAGCATAAAAACGGCTAATAAAGCCAGGTTGAACTTTTGCATACTTCTTTTTGTGTAAGTGAGTTTTTCATACTTGCGAAAGGTAGTGATTTATGGTTAATCCTACGATACGGGGATGCTGCGATACTACGATGTAGTACGAATTGTAGTTAATTGATGGGGGTGGAAACACCTGATGAACATACCCCGACTTTTCTTCCCTGATCGGGAAATCAGCTTCTCACACAACACAAATCATACTGATGATATGGCCGACAAACCTATTGCCAGGCGGCTAGAAGACGGAGGCGAAGGTCGGCTTTCACTTCTTCAGTTGCAAAAGCATGGCTTATGGCTTCCATATTGCAATGCAACAATTCCTCCTTTTGCCAGTGAAAGATAGTATGCAAGTGTTGATACTCCTCCGTGAGCGTCACATCGGTGATCGTGCGTGCATCGGTATTGATGCTCATCGATATGCCGCTGCGATAGATCTCCGGCAGACGGTGATCCTTTAGTTGGTCATAAATATTGGTCTGCACATTGCTGGCAGGGCAGATCTCCAGATGAATTTGCCGGGCTTTGAGGTAATCCATCAATTCAGGATCTTCCACACTGCGAACTCCGTGGCCGATGCGACTCGGCTGAAAATACTCCAACGTGTCCCATACACTTTTAGCTCCACAGGCTTCGCCGGCATGAGCCGTACAGGGAATGTGTCGAGAGCGGGCATATTGAAAAGCCTTGATATGTGCATCGATAGGGAATCCGGCTTCATCACCGGCAATGTCAAAACCGACTACGTGCGTACCGGCAAATTGCTCTACCAGGTGGACCGTTTGCATACTCTGTTCTTCCGAATAACTCCGCAGCGTACACAGAATCAGGCCTGCCTGTACACCGGTGCGGGCGATGCCCTCTGCTGTAGCGTCATTAATAGCAGCAACGACAGCCTCGGGCGTTAACCCCTTCTCGGTGTGCAGGAGAGGAGCAAAGCGGATCTCGGCGTAGATCACCCCATCTGCCTGTAGCTGTTCGAAAAGATCCAGGGTGACCAGTCGCAAAGCAGCTTCGGTCTGCATCACTTCAATGCCGGCGCGAGCCCGGGTAAGAAAGTCCTTCAGGTCGGTACATTTCGGAGGCCCTACAAACGACTGCCGGTATTCCGCCTCCGTAATTTCCGGTCGCAGTTGCTTAACCACCTGGTAACTCAGTGAACAGTCCAGGTGTAGATGGAGCTCTATTTTTGGCAGGTTTGAGAGGTCCCTCATTTCGACTTCGCTCATTTCGACTTCGCTCAATGAGCTTAGATTGTGCTCGTGATCTACCGTGCTAGCTGGCTGAGCGGAGTCGAAGCCAGCATCGTTATCTACATCGCCAGCTGCCCGAGCGGAGTCGAGGGCAGCGGAGTCGAGGGCAGCATTTCTAAAGTGACTATCATTCTGACATTCCGCCAATTGCTTCAATTCTCCAAATTGTCGATTAATCAGCGCAATTTTCTTTTTTCTACTCCACTTCTGGATCAGCTTTTCCCGGTAAAAAGCTTCATCTATGCGAGAAAAAGTTTCATAGTAAACCAATTTCACAGGCAGTCTTTTACGAGTGTGATTTGCCCCTTCCCCGGACTGATGCTGCTCCATTCGTTGATCCAGGTCTTTGGTACTACCAGTGTAGTAACTTCCATCCGAACATTCCAAAATATACATATAGCCCTTTACTGCCATGCCATCAGTATTGATCCGGTCCAAAATTACGGATCAGTATTCAGATTGAATAAACCCGTTGCGTTATTCTCCTGGAAACACTTCATCACTTCTGTTCTTTCCTTATCAAAGCCACCCAGTCCTTTTCCGGATCGGTAGGTGGATCACCCAGCGACTGTGACATCGTGCCGGAGATCTTAGTGATATTCCCCGGTACCGGTTCTCCACCGTCGCGGGGATTGAACCACAGCACCTCAAAATCACCGGCCTGCCCGGTCAGGTCCAGATTGCCGCTGCCGCCGTTCGGAAAATAGATCGCGTAGATCTCCCCTTCTTTCGCCAGGCAAAAACTGCGATCACCTACCATCAGTTCATCCCGGCTTTCCATTTCATCGAAAGGCAAATATTCATGAAAGAAATCGAGCGCCACTTTGGTAAAATCCCAGACCCGCTCGCGGCTGCGCCAGTCTTCACAACCCAGATCGTTGTCGTGGTTGAGATAGCCGAAATAGTATTCCGTACCGCCACCACCGGCCATGAGGTTGCCCCATAATACCTCGGCCCGTACTTCGGCCTGGTTGTTATCCTCCCGGTCATCAGGGTCAACTCCCCGGTTAGCCGGTCCGATCTCGTCGATGTTCACGACCCATTGCTTTCCGGCTGCGGCTGAACGGTCGATCCAGAATTTGGTCTCTTCGTGGGCATCAGCCTTGTCGCCGATCTGGATGGAAGGGCCGTCCAGATAAGGGAAGCCCAACAATCTTTCCATCAGTTCATGTCGATCCTTATAGGAGGAATGGGTATGAATGACCAGATAATTCCGGTAGGGATCATGCGTTTTGAGATACTCCGACATGGCCTTCTGCTGTTCCGTATTCTGGGCGTTGGGCGTAAAATTGGCCGGTCCGTTCTCTTCGCCCATATTCCAGGTGATCCGCAGGTGATGGGCGAAGCGGGCGATCAGTTCCCGGTAGTAAAGTTTGCGCTGCGGGCCGGTATCACCGTTATCCAATAGCAGTTCGTTTTCTGTTTCCTGGGTGACCATGTGGAGCATCAGGCCGATGCTGTCCATATGATCGAAGACGATCTCCCACTGATCCAGCTTACTGCAATCGAAGCGATAGCGCTCGTCGTAGCCGGTGTAGGGCCAGACATCCTTCCCGTCGCCGCCAATATTCATGGTCAGAAAATACACGGAATTCATTCCTTTCTCTGCCAGATAATTAAGTGCCCCTATCATGCCCTTGCCTTTGCCGCCCTGCCAACTGGGATCTCCCTCGTGCCAGTCCTGCAGATGCGGTGCGTAAGTATGCAACTGTTCGTCGGCCGTAGCTTCTCCGGAGCGTTCCCGGGGTGCTTCCCCTTTTTCAGTGCCGTCAAAATCTGCATAGCCTAAAAAATTCTCCGGGCTGTCGGCTCCCCCCTTCAGGAACAATTTGCCAGAACCGGCATATTCCAGATAACGCTTATCCGTAACGATGAGGCGACCGTCTGCGTCCGGGTTGGGGGTCACCTGGATGACTCCCGTTTCACCGTCAAAGGCCAGTGATTCTCCGGCATTAGGATCATCCGATATGGCAACATTTTCCCCTTTCCGGAAAGATGCCGTATAAGTCCACTCCCCCGCCCGATCTGGCCGGAATCGTACCTGCCAGCTATTTCCGGCATCTGCGCCGGATTCTGCCGCATGGCCATCGGCGGCGAAGAAACCGGGTACAGTGATATCCTTACCTGCATTGGAAAAGGTGACCATGAGCCGGTAATTGAGGAAAGGATTATCTTCCTGGCTTTCCGATAATTCGGGGCCATTGAAGGAGAGGGTGACTTTATCCCATTGGGTGGCGGTGAGTTGTTGGCCGGCGGGTGTGTCGGTGCAGGAGATGGTAATCAGTAAAAAGAATAGACCGATCACTAGCATGAGGGAGTCTTTTCCTTTGTAAGTCAGAGCTTGACTTGCTTTTATAGGCGATTTTGCAGGATCCATACGCTTGTTTATTAAAATGACGGGAAAGTCGCTGGTTAATACGTAATGTAATTCAAAATCGAAACAATGATTATTGAACAATAGGAATCGCCATAAATCTTAAATTCATTCGCATAGGGCATAAAACTTCACACAAACAAATCATCCAACACCACCACCTGATCTATAGCATTTAGTCGATTAGCATTCTCCACCACCTCAAAAGTGGTGATCAAAGTAACAAACAGGTGCTTCCTGGTTTTGGTATAATAGCGAAATACCCGCTTCTTATTTTCCAGATTAGCGACATCCCTTTTGCTCACCTCGTACTCAGAAGTACTGTACTTAATCTCACAAATATTGATCGAATGATCCCCCCGGTCAATAACCAGATCGATCTGTGCACCGGTTAGGTCTCCATCGGCCTTAGCAACAAAGGAAGATACGGAGGTAAAAATACCTGAAATACCGAGTGCTTTCCTGATCTGATCAATATGATCCAAACAGATATTTTCAAAAGCATAACCACTCCAAGATCTATAATTCGGCAAATCACTTAATTTGGTAAAGTCCGTTTTTGCATTAGCTCCCAGAGATTCCAGAAAAGTAAGATAGAACAGGGAATAGGGATCGGTAAGCCGGTATAAGCTCAGCCGGTTCTTTTTGCCAAAGCCATTGTATAGGTTGATAAAACCGGATTGGCTCAATTCACTTAGTATGGATGTAAGCATCCCGCCATTGGTAAACCTGGTTTTATCGATGATCTCCTGTCGGGTCATACCCATTTTTTTCGAGGCCAGGGCCCGGATAACTTCGATATGTTTTTCCGCATTGTCGAAAAGTGAAGCAAAAAGCCGGTCAAATTCATTGCGCAAATAACCATTTCTTTCAAAACAAATAGTCTGAATGTTCTGCACTGCTGATAAGCCCGGTTTAATCTGATTCAGATACATGGGAATACCGCCCATTGCCAGATAAATTTGAGTGATCTGGTAATGACCCAAATGAACATTTCTGGACCTGAGAAATGTTTCTGTCTCCGCAAGCGTAAATGGAGCAATGGGCAGTAATTGAGTGATCCTGTTGTGCAGTCCCCCCTTGTCATTGATGACCTTATCGATCATCCAGGAAGCAGCTGATCCGCAAATAACCAGTACGATATACTGATTGACCGCCCAACTATTCCAAAACCACCCCAGGCCGGTAATAAAGCCCGAACGTTTGGTTCCCAACCAGGGCAGTTCATCCAGAAAAACTACAATTTTATCTTGCTTCTTCAGCTCTTCCAGCGCTTTTGATAGTAAATGAAATGCCTCTAACCAGGATTTCGGTTTATGGTCGATTGGAAAATCAGGAAAATAATTTCTGAAAGCAAAGTTGAAGTTTTGCAGCTGCTCCGCTTTACCGGCATGTTGCAAACCAGTCAGTTCAAAATCAATGATCGGACCGTACGTATGCTTGACCAGAAACGTCTTTCCAACTCTTCTCCTGCCAATTACTGCTAACATTTCCGGTTGTCTGGATTCCAATGCAGCTCGAAGGATCTTCACTTCCCCTTTGCGGCCTATTAACGTCTGATCCATTGGCGAAATTTAGCGTATCATCGTGGATATAGAGCATATTATCAATCATAAAATCTGCTCTAAATAGTCAAATATACACTTTTATAGCGGAATTAACAATCATTAATCCGCTCTAACTGCTAATTGAGCCATATTTAGAGCGGATTATCAGCTGTTTTATAGCATATCAAGTCTACCTAGTATTTCCGCGAAAAAGTCATCGCCAGGCACATCCCAAATGACTGGCTATGACGTCACTTCGTACCCGGAGACCAAAACGGATCACCCGCCGGCACAAAAGCCACCGGTACTTCCGAAATAAAAGTCTTCAGCCAGTCGGCACAATAATCCATACCGGCCTCTTCCGAATTGGCGTGGCCCAGCAGGATCAGCGCCTTCTTCTTGCCCATACTGGTGGCATCGCGAATGTATTCCACCGTTTCCCATTCGGGCACTTCCCCGGCGATCACCACTTCCACATCATCCCTTTGCAGGCTCTGGATCTGTCGCATGCTGCCAGCCGCTCCCAACACCATCCCGATTTTCGACACTTCCATATCAATATCGCCCACTACCCGAATGGTAGAGTGTTCGAATTTCTTTTTCAACTGCTTCCCCAGTTTTTTCAGACTCACCTTCGGGATCTCATAGAAGTATTGACTGCCATCTTTTTGGTAGGCTTCCCAGCCCAATTTGGCCGTAATGCCCTTATAAATGCCATCCGGCTGGGTGCGGTGCCAGTGATCGTGGAAGCGCAGTACGATCAGGCCGTTGTCTTCAATATACTTTTGCTTGGCGGCTACTATTTCATCACCCGCAAACTGTTCCGTCCGGTCAAAGTGGTTGTAAAAAGTGGGCTCATGGGTGATGATAAAGTTGAGCCCCATAGCCTTGGCCCGCTTCAGTACATCCATCGTTGCCAGAAAAGTCGTGGCAATACCGGTAACCTCCATAGCCCCGCTACCTCCTTTGTAAGTGTCGACGGTCTCTTCCGTCCAGTCACAGGTAAGTTCGGCTTTAATCCGGTCCAGGATCTGATCGGCAGTAAGTGCCGACTGGGGTTGCGGTTGTTTGGCAGCGGTAAATAGAATGATTAGTAATAGCAAGGGAAGAAAGGCCAGAATTTTCTTGTTCATAAGTATGGTTTTTAGAATAGATCCAATACATTCGCTGAGGATAAATGTTCGCCGATCAATCGGGCCCCTAAATTGTGCCAACGAGCGGTC
>JAGQXH010000247.1 GCA_020436695.1 Lewinella sp.
CGTGGATCTCTTCGCGGCTGATGTAGTCGAAAAGGGATTTACCGTCATCGTAGTTATCCTTGGATAGCGGTTGCGTATCATCTTTTGCCCATTCCTTATTACCGCTGTCCAGTCCACGGCCGATCTCCTCAGCCCGATCACGGATATCCATCATGATCTTACGTGGAGATAGTTTCTTGCCGGTAATGTTGGCCGGACATACCGACGTACAACGACCGCATTCCGTACAGGTATAAGCACCGAGTACATCCCGCCAGGAAAGACCGAAGACATCATTGGCACCAAACTCCGGCAATTCTTCCTCTGCGCCCATATCCGCTTCGCCACCTTCACCAAGCCCCATCATACTTTTCACCTCGTTCATGATCTCCGGCATATTATCCATCTCACCCCGGGACTGTAAACGCGCAAAATAGGTGTTGGGAAAAGCCAGCAGTATGTGCAGATGTTTGGATTTGGGCAGGTAGTTCAGGAATACAAATACCATCAGAATATGCAGCCACCAGCCAAAACGCTCGATGACCATTAAAGTCCCATCTGACAAGCCTCCGAACAAAGCCGGGCCCAACCAGCTACTTACTGCAAAACTACCGGTATCCACAAAATGCGCTGCCCCTCGTGCCTGCAAAACCGTATCGGCACCATTCATACTAAAAATGCCAATCAGCAACGACAGCTCAAAGATCAGAATGAGATTACCGTCCAGTAAAGGCCAGCCCTTCATCTCCGGTTTGTGGAACCGGGGCAGACGAAGTGCATTCCTGCGCCACAAAAAGATGATGGTGGCTACAAATGCCAAAAGGGATAGTACTTCAATGAAACTGATGACAAAAGTATAAAAGCCGCCCAGAGCAGGCGCAAAAAAGCGATGGATCCCGAAAATGCCGTCAATGAAGATCTCGATCAGTTCGATCTGAGTAATTACAAACGCTGCGTAGATAAAGAAGTGAAAAAGAGCCGGTATCCAGCGTTTGAACATTTTTTTCTGACCGAAAGCGATCAGCAGCACATTCTGCCACCGTTGTCCGGTATCTCCGCTAATCGCTTCATCCTGCCCCAACATTACATTCCGGTGAACTTTCCTGAATTGCCATACCGCATATCCAAGCGCTAGAGCAGAGACTAATAGGAAGATGATCTGTTGCATCATAAAACAGCGAATTTTCGCTAAAGTAAGACCAAAGGTGAAAATCTCAAAATTGTAGGAGCAAAATACATATTTTTACAGTTCAAGAAAGAAAACATGAAAATACTCAGCGATAAAAAGATCAGGCAAAAAGCCAAACGTTTGGCCATTGAGATCCTTGAGCATAATTACGAAGAAAAGGAGATCATTCTCATCGGAATTAATAACCGGGGAATGCAAGTAGCCCTACTCCTCTTAGAAGAACTGAAACAACTTAAATCTCCCGA
This sequence comes from Lewinella sp., assembly GCA_020436695.1. Lineage (GTDB taxonomy): Bacteria > Bacteroidota > Bacteroidia > Chitinophagales > Saprospiraceae > Flavilitoribacter. The sequence goes on from JAGQXH010000247.1 coordinate 1,414, forward strand.
ACTCATCCTCACTCGCATTCGTCTGAGTCCGGCGGCTCCACTGGAGTCCGAGATCCAGTTGGAAATGCCGGTTGAAGAATTAAGCGGCAAGGTCCTTATCGTTGTCGATGACGTAGCAAATACCGGCCGTACGCTCTTCTATGCCTGTAAACCGTTGATGAGTATTTTACCCAAAAAGGTGGAAATGGCCGTATTGGTAGACCGGATGCATAAATCTTTTCCGATCAAAGTGGACTACGTAGGCCTCTCACTGGCTACTACGCTTAAAGAAGACATTGATGTGCAAATGAACGAAGGAGAATTCGCGGTTTACTTGAATTGAGTTAGTGACCGACTGCCGACTGTTAACTAAAAAAACAAAAAATGAATATCGAAGAATTCCGCGAATACTGCCTAAGTAAAAAGGGAGTGGATGAGTCTTTTCCTTTTGGAGAGACGACGCTGGTATTCAAGGTGATGGGAAAAATGTTTGCCCTGACCGGTCTTGACAGTGAACTTGCCACCGCTAATCTGAAATGTGATCCGTCCCGGGCCGTCGAATTACGAGAACGTCATTCCCAGATCCTGCCCGGTTATCATATGAACAAGCAACACTGGAATACGGTGGAGTTGGAAACCGGACTTGATGACGGCCTGATCCGGGAACTGATCGACCATTCTTACGAACTGGTGGTAGATAAAATGCCGAAAAAGCTGCGCGAAGAGCTGAAAAACCTATAGCCGATAGTGACAGAACGCAAACAACTTGAAGTCGACGTACTGGTTGTCGGTCAGGGACTGGCGGGCACTCTACTCACCCATTTTTTACTCCAGGCCGGCCAATCCGTTCACGTTATTGACGATGATTATCCCCGGGCAGCTACAAAAGTGGCGGCCGGTATTATCAATCCTGTTACCGGTCGCCGGTATGTAAAATCCTGGTATATCGACCGGCTCCTCCCCACGGCCGAAGCTACCTACCAGCAATTGGAAAAACAACTGGGCATCATCATCTATCATCCGCAAAAGGTATTACGTGCGCTCTTTAATCAGCGTGAGGAAAACGACTGGTTAGTAAGGGCTTATGACCCAAGTTATCAGGCTTACATTCAGACCGGAGAAAAAATTGATATCGGAGATTACAGCAGGTATGCAATCCCAGCACTTTCTTACGGTGAAGTACGCGGTGGAGCCCAGGTCGATATCGGAGAACTGATCGGTCGGTACCGGGCCTATCTAAGATCGACCGGTATGATCAGCACCGAAACGTTTAATTTTCAGGAGTTACATATCGAACAAAATGCAATTGATTACCGGGGAATAAAGGCTAAGACCATCGCCTTTTGTGAAGGCGCCAAAGCAAAAAATAATCCTTACTTTTCAGATCTGCCTTATGAAGGCAACAAGGGAGAAGCTCTGATTGTTAAAATAACTAAGGCCGACTTTCAAAAGATCCTGAAACAAGGCATTTTCATTGTGCCTTTAACGAATGGGCAATATTGGGTCGGCTCCACCAGCAACAATTATCACACGGATGATCGGCCAACGGAGGAAGGACGGAATTATCTGGTCGGTAAGTTGTCGGAATTACTGACTACCAACTTTGAGATAATAGAACACCGGGCAGCGATCCGCCCCACGATTAAAGATCGTCGCCCCCTGATCGGCAGGCATCCCGAACACCCTCAATTGTACATCTTTAACGGACTGGGAACCAAGGGTACATCCCTGGGGCCATATTGGGCGGATCAGTTGGTAAAAGTGCTGACGGAGGGCCATATTCCGGACCCGGCTGCCGATATCAGTCGATTTCGGCCTCGAACCGGCAAATAACAAGCGAATATTATAATTTTTCACCGTTTCCTATGGTTATACAAACAAAATCCCCACAAATCAAAAGATATGAGAAAGAGGACTATCCCATGGGCCTGCCTGTTTATGCTACTCGCCTATCTGCCATTGCATGCACAAAATCCCGGCCAAATGTTTAAGAACACCGACCCCTATGAGGCCGAATGGAAAGAGATCGACAGCCTCTCCGGACAGGGTTTACCCCAGTCTGCCCTGGAAAAAGTAACCGCTCTGTACGAAAAGGCCAAACGGGAGAGCAATCCCGTACAACAAGCCAAAGCAGCCATCAGGATCGGTCAGTTCAAAGGACAATTGTCGGAAGATGGCCAGGTAGCTACCATTGTTTACCTACAGGAGGAAGAAGGCCGGGCAGCATTCCCGGTCAACGCCATTTTTCAGTCGGTACTGGGAGAATGGTACATGAACTATCTGCAAAACCAGATCTGGCGTATCCGGCAGCGTACTTCTACTACTGAAGGTCCGAGTGATGATATTACATCCTGGTCGGTAGAGCAGCTACTAAAAAAAAGTACGGATTACTATCTGGCTTCGATCAGTCGGATGGACGACCTTAAGAACTTACAGATCGGATACTTCGACGCTATTACCGTCGATGGTAAAAACACCGACAACCTCCGTCCTTCACTCTTTGACTTTCTCGCCCAACGTGCCATTGATCATTTCTCCAATGAGCTGACCTACATCACTCAACCGGCTTATCAATTCACCATCAATGCGCCCGAAGCATTTGCACCCGTTGAAGAATTTGTCAATTACAATTTTCAGACCGAAGACAGCCTATCTTTCGCCTACCTTTCCGTTAACCTGTTACAGGAAGTCCTCAAATTACATTTACTGGATGATGATCCGGCAGCCCTCATTGATGCAGACCTTAAGCGGCTGAAAGTCATACTCAACAAGGCCATACTGCCCGATAAAGACGATCTCTATAAAAATGCGCTTATCACTTTGGCTGGCAAATATGAAAATCGACCGGTCTACGCAGAAATTATCAGTCAGCTCGCAGAATTCAAAGTTGAGCTCGGCGGCCGATACCCGCAGGAATATAATGAGATCTTTCGTTGGGAGATAAAGGAAGCCGATGAACTGTGCCAGAAAGCTATCGATAAATACCCAAAGAGTTACGGAGCTATCATATGCAAGAATCTCCAGACGTCTATCCGGGCCGGGGCGCTCGATCTGAAGATCGAACAGGTCAATGTACCGGTGCAGCCCTCTCTACTCAAAGTCGGCTATAAAAATATTCCGGAAGCATTTGTACGGATTATCCGGATAAAAGATCCGACTGAGTTCTCCGAGTTAGACTATAATGAAAAAGTAAAATTCGTGGGCCGGCAGAAACCGATCGAGGCCTGGTCGCAAAAACTTCCCAATGAAGGAGATCTCCAATACCATTCCGTAGAACTGGCCGTTCCGGTCCTCGATATTGGACATTACGCGATCGTCGTTGCCGATGACGCCCGGATCCGGGACGGAAAAACTACCGCTGCTTTTGTAGAGACCACAGTATCTCAACTGGCATATCTGCACCGCCAGAATTCTGTGAACATGAACGAATTTGTGGTGGTCAATCGCAGTTCCGGCGCTCCCATTAGCGGTGTAAAGGCTGAATTCTATACCCGGCTTTACAACCGGCAAAAAAGGAAATACGAACGCAGCAAGATCGGCCAAACCGAATCGGATGAGAATGGTTTTGTACGTCCAAACGTAAGCGAAAATCAATATTTCCAGATCAAACTCACACGGGGTCAGGATGTACTATTCTTGGATAATGGCTTCAGCAACTATCGTTATGATACTCCCGAGCCCCGCACGGTCCGTATGACCCATTTCTTCCTGGATCGGGCTATTTATCGTCCGGGACAGACCGTTTATTTCAAGGCTATCCTTATGGAAAAGGATGATCCCGGTGCCGCGCCCACCCTGGTGACGAATGAAAAGCTGACGATCTCTTTTTACGATGCAAACGGACAGGAGGTAAGCTCTCTGGAACTGATCACCAGTGATTATGGCACGGTGAACGGAACGTTTATTGCCCCTTCTTCCGGTCTTCTGGGGCAAATGTCACTGAGAGCGGATATGAATGGGCAGCATTATTTCCGGGTGGAAGAATATAAACGTCCCCGCTTTGAAGTCACTTTCAATCCGCTGGAAAACCAGGCACAACTAGGTGGTTCTGTCAGCGTCACGGGAAAAGCAATTGGTTTTGCCGGTGATAATGTTCAGGCAGGTCAGGTAACTTACCGGGTTGTCCGGGAAGTGCGTTATCCATGGCTGCCTTGGTGGAGAAGGAGTCGTTTTCGCTTTCCAGGGCCATCTTCGCCCAGCATGGAAATTGCAAATGGTACCACTCAGACTAACGAAGACGGCACTTTTGAGATCGAATTTGAAGCCATTCCTGATCCCAGTGCAAACAGAGACAATGACCCGGCCTTTATTTTTACGGTATATGCAGATGTCACCGACCTTACCGGAGAAACGCACAGCGGAGAAAAAAGGATCCAACTGGCATATCTCGGATTACAGGCCGATGTAAAGGTGCCCGAAGCTGCCGACCGTCAGGATAGTTTGCAATTGTCCATATCCGTGACCAACCTGGATGGGCAGGTACAGGCTGTGGACGGACAACTAACTATCGAAAAACTGGTGGCTCCCGGTCATCCCTATCTGGAAAGGTACTGGGATCGGCCTGATTACCACGTCATGGATAAAGAGACTTTTAGTCAACAGTTTCCCCTGCTTGCCTATGAAGATGAGGACCAGCCGCAAAACTGGCCGATAGTTGGCAGTCTGTACAACGAAGGGATCAACACGAAAAATACCAGCAGGATCGAGCTGAATACCCAGGACTGGCCGACCGGTCATTATCGCGTGACCTTTGTGACCAAAGATGCCAAGGGCCAGGAGATCAAGCAACAGGAATTTTTTCAGCTTTATGACCGTAGGGCAAAACAGATACCCACTGACCAATGGCTATGGACCCAACTCGATCAGGCTCGTTACGAACCGCAGGACATGGCCAACCTGGCCATTGCCTCTTCCATCGAAGACTGGCATTTATTATATCAGGTGGATCGTCGGGTGAGCAAAGAAGAACCGCACTGGGTGAGGCTGGAAAAGTGGCTGGACATGAACGAAGTAGTGCGGGAAGAAGATCGTGGCAATTTTTACATTCGCATAGCAGCGATACGTTACAACCGGGTTTTTATCAACAATATTGCTGTCACTGTCCCCTGGAGCAATAAACAATTACAGATCGAATACTCGACCTTCCGGGATAAACTACGCCCGGGTGAAGAAGAGGAATGGCAGCTTAAGATCAGCGGCCCGAAAGGAGAACAGGTTGCGGCCGAGATGGTAGCAGCTATGTACGATGCGTCACTGGATCAGTTCGCTCCGAATCAGTGGCGGTTTTCGCCCTACCCCACTTACCAATTGGATTACAGAAGATGGCAGGGCGCTGGTTTCGGATCGATCGATGGTGCCTGGCTAAGCAATCCAACAGAAGACTATCTCGAAGTACCCGATCGTATTTACCGGCAATTGGATCAGGGTATCCGGTTTGATGATCGGCGGATGTTTAAGATGGCCAGAGGCCGATCTGCAGCAGCACCGGAAGCCGACATGGCTGTTGAATCATCCATCGCTATGGAGGCTCCCATGCCTCAGATGGAAAATCTTGATACCGTCGTCCCGATTGGTTATGGAGTGGAGGAAAATGCAAACCAGGACGAACCGCAGGAAGCCGAAATCGAGCAGGTCACTCCACGCACCAACTTAAACGAAACGGTCTTTTTCATGCCGGAACTCAAAACTGATGCCGACGGCAACGTTTTGATCTCCTTCACTATGAATGAAGCACTAACACGCTGGAAATTTCTCGCCTTCGCTCATACGGCCGACCTGGCTTATGCACTGAGTGAAAAAGAAGTTGTCACCCAAAAGGAATTGATGGTGCTGCCGAGTCCGCCCCGGTTTTTCCGAGAAGGGGACAACATTGCACTGGCTGCCAAAGTGACTAATCTCAGCGAGGCATCCCTTGCCGGAAGTGCTCGGCTGGAATTATTCGATGCCCTTAGCCGGGAACCCATCGATCTACCCTTCGGCAACGACAAGGCCAATGTTTCCTTCGAAACTCAAGCCGGCGGATCTGTCGGATTAGAGTGGAATCTGCATATTCCGGAAGGACGGACTTCGGCCGTGGCCTACCGCATTACTGCCAGGGCCGGTAATTTTTCGGACGGTGAAGAAGCCGTTTTACCGGTACTCACTAACCGGATGCTGGTTACCGAGTCCAAACCGTTGGCCCTCAATGGCGGCGAGAATAAAACTTTTGAACTCACCGGCTTGCAGGAAGCGCTCAGCTCGCCCACGGCAAAAGCGCACCAGTTCACCCTGGAGTTTACGTCCAATCCCGCCTGGTATGCCGTCCAGGCGCTACCTTACCTAATGGAATATCCTTATGAATGTACCGAACAGATATTTAACCGATACTATGCCAATTCACTAGCCAGTTCTGCAGCCAATCAATATCCTAAAGTTCGGGAAGTATTCATTCAGTGGCGGGATGAAGGGCAAAATGCCATGCTGAGCAATCTTCGCAAAAACGAAGACCTCAAAGCAGTATTGCTGGAAGAAACGCCCTGGGTATTGGCCGCCAAAACCGAAGAGGAACAAAAACAGAATATCGGTCTTTTGTTCGATCTGGATCGCATGTCCCGTGAAGAAGAGAATACACTGGCCAAACTGGAAGATCGTCAGGGACCGGACGGTGGTTTTTCCTGGTTCCCGGGCGGGCGTGAAAGCTGGCATATGACCCAGTATGTCGTTCAGGGGATCGGCCGGCTCAGAAAGCTTAATGTCGCCGATCCGGCTTTTAGCGGAAAGACCGACCGCATCTCGATCGCCGGAATGAAATTTCTGGATGAACAATTACAAGAACAGTATCAACGACTTGCTGAAGCAGTAAAGGAGAAAAAGACAACCTGGGATACCGATCACATCAACAGTCTTACCATTCACTATCTCTACACGCGTTCTTTGTTCGACATTCCGGCGGAAGAGAATCTGAAAGAGATCATCGAATACTATCTGGGACAGGCTGAAAAATACTGGGTCGATAAAGGATTGTACGAACAAGGGCTGATCGCCCTGGCGCTGGCGAATCGGCAACGAATGGATACGCCCCAAAAGATAATGGCATCACTACAAGAACGGGCGTTGCGCCACGAAGAACTGGGCATGTACTGGAAATATCCCAATAGCTGGTTCTGGTATCAGCTACCGATCGAGACCCACGCTTTGCTCATTGAAGTTTTTAGTACGCTTGATGCTCCGGCCAATGATATCAATGCGCTAAAGATCTGGTTGCTCAAAAATAAGCAGACCAATCACTGGCCCACCACTACGGCGACTGCTGCGGCTGTATATGCACTACTGAACAGCGGAGATAACTGGCTGGCTGAAAATCAGGAAGTCAAGATATCTTTCCCAGGCTGGAATAAAAAGAATTATGCCGACCAGATCGAAACGGCACAAGCTTCCGCCGAAGCCGGTACCGGCTACTTTGCGGTGAAATGGAGTGGAATGCAGATCGAACCGGATATCAGCAAGATAAAGGTCAAAAATCCCAATAAAGGGCCGGCCTGGGGTGCCGCCTATTGGCAATACTTCGAAGAATTGGATAAGATCAAGACCTTTGAGGAAACGCCACTTACCCTGAAAAAGCAGTTATTCCTCGAGAAAGCCGGTGATCGAGGCCCGGTCCTGGAACCAGTACAATCGAATACTGCCTTAAAGCAGGGAGACAAACTGGTAGTCAGGCTAGAATTGAGAGTAGACCGGGCCATGGAATACGTCCATATGAAAGATACCCGGGCAGCCGGACTCGAACCGATCAATGTTCTGAGCACTTACCGTTGGCAGGATGGACTTGGTTATTACGAGAGTCCGGGTGATGCCGCCACGAACTTCTTCTTTGATCGTTTGCCGGTCGGCACTTATGTATTTGAATATCCCGTACGGGTGACGTACAAAGGAGATTTCGCTAATGGCATTACCAGCATTCAATGTATGTACGCTCCGGAGTTTACCAGCCATTCTGCGGGAAGCAGGATAACCATCGAATAGTCATTCACCAAAACGAAGAGCGCCTGATCCGGTAACCGGATCAGGCGCTCTTCGTCCGCAAAATCTGGAAAGTGGATTAACTTCCCGGCACCAGGCTTCTCCCCGTTTCAATCACTTTTTTGATCAAAGTTACGTCGGGCAGCAGCAGTTTCGCATTCTCCACGGCTTCTTCCTCAGGCTGTTCCTCATTTTCCATGAGCTGGAATTGCGTAGAGGTCTCATCGCCTGCTGTTGGATCAACCGTGTTGAGATAAACATAGGACACAATACTAGCCAGTACTACAAGTGCGACGATCACGGTGTGAACAAATTGTTTTTTCATTACAGTCTCATTTGCTGATCAAAGGTGAAGGGGATTAGTTTGTGAAAAACTTCTTAAAATTAAGTTAAAATCTAAGATGTTTGACCGTTTTTCGACTGCCGATGACATTTCCCGGACGAACATCTAATCAATAGACGCGTCATTTTCGTAAACGGTTGCAGATTTAGCGTTTTTTTCAAAAAATTTTATTTCCACCCGGAAACCAATCCATTAAGGCTTGGGTTGTGATGTGGATAACTTTACGGATCTAAATTCCCCGATTTTCCCGGGTAAGCTGTAATTTCGGGAATCTGATACTTCCAACCTGCGAAACATAAAATACTAGGAGAAGCTATGCCGGATTTTCTGCACCTTCACTGTCATACCCAATATTCACTGCTGGACGGCGCCTCTGAGATCGGCACCATGATGGACAAAGCCAAAGCCGATGGCCAGGTTGGCGTGGCTCTGACCGATCATGGCAATATGTTCGGAGCGTTCAAATTTACAGCTGAAGCAGAAAGACGGGGCCTTAAACCGATTATCGGTTGCGAGTTTTATCTGGTGGAAGACCGGCACAAGCAATCATTTTCCCGCGCCAGGGGAGAATCGGATAACCGCTATCACCAATTACTGCTAGCAAAAGATCAGAAAGGTTATGAGAACCTGTCAAAGCTCTGCTCCCTGGGTTTTATAGAAGGTTTATACGGCAAATTTCCCCGTATCGACAAGGAATTGATCCTCAAGCATCACGAAGGGTTGATCGCTACCAGTTGCTGCATTGGTGCTGAGATCCCCCAAGCCATTTTGCACGGCGACCTGGAAGGTGCCGAAGAAAGGATAAAGTGGTGGAAAGATCTGCTGGGGGAAGATTTCTATATTGAGATCCAGCGCCACCGTGGTCTGGAGAACATTGACGGACTCGGGGTCAGCCAGGAAGACATCAATC
>JAGQXH010000248.1 GCA_020436695.1 Lewinella sp.
TACCTTGTTTTCCGTGATTATCAGAACGAAACTCAATACTATTATCAGCCTTCGGAAAAGCCGAAAGTAGCCAATAACGGGGCCGACGTATTCTATATAGTGGCCGTGGAAGGCGGTTTGCTGGAGGAAGGCGAAGATGCCAATGACAATATTGAAGGAGACCTGGTGATATCGGCAGAATTGGGGCCCACACCCGAGGAGGTCGAGACCTTACGTCAGGAGTTGATCCAAAGAACAGGCAAAGATAACATTGTGCTTGCGCAGACCCCTTTTGAAGATGCGAGCGTAAAACTGATCCTTTACAGTTTTGACAGCTCAAAAGGAGAGGAAAATACCGTAGAGAATATTTCCATAGTGGGATCGACTAAGCCCTCCATGAGCGGTCGGCAGCGAGCTACCTTTTCCGCCAGACTTAAGGGAAAGCAGGCTCAGAAACTGTACTGGAACCTTAAGGATAACCAGCGGGCCCCGATCATGGTCGATTACAATTTTACCTATATGGGCGTCTTGCCGGCTTACAACCTCAGGATCACGGTCGATTTCAAGGCCGTTGATGATTTTTGGGAGCACAACTTTGGGTTTGACGGTTCGATCGAATTCGGCAAAGACGATGACGACGGCAACCGGAGCAAGATCGCTCTCGATGCCGATATCGATTTCATGATCCAGAAGTTGGTCAATGAAGGGGGTATCAAAATTGAACAAACGAATTATCAGGGAGAGGGTAGTTCGGATCTGCTTCAGGGAGACGCTACCGGTATTGAGTTGGTAAAGACACTGCTGTCACCAACCCTCTTTCAGATGACTCCGGTTACTCCCAACCAAACGGCACTTACCGAAAGTCTGAGCGAACAGGCTAATAACGGCGAAAATGACGCCGATGGTGGTGATGATGATAAAAAAGAGGATGGTGGCGATGATCAGGTAGAGGAACCAACTCCTCCGGGGCCCAATCCGGGAGAGGACCGCGAAGAGAACGAAACCGATGAAGGGGAGGATGGCGGAGAAAATGAAGATGAAGCGGAAGAAGACGGGGAAGACACTGCCGAGGAGACAGAAGGAGGACAGAACGGAAGCCAGGAAACCCAGGATCCTCCGGACAGAGCGGTACAAGATCCGGGATCGGAGAAAGACGGTAATGACGAAGAAGACGAGGAAGATGAAGATGCGGAAAAAGACGAAGTTGACGAAGTGCAGGCGCCTCGCCTGGATGTCAAATTGGGCTATAAATTGCGTCGCCGGGAAATTACTCAGCAGATCAAACGGACTTACGAGTTCAACAAAGTACAGGCCAAACGGCAACTGTTCAACCCCAACGGCACCTTATTACTGGCCGGCACGGCCTTTGATCCGGAAGAACAGGTGGCACTGGTGCGACTGGGAGAAGGGCCGTTTAAAGAAATGAATATTGAGGCCCACACGGCCTTTGATCTGGATGAATATCTGATCAACGAAGTTATTGTTCATATTTCTTATGGCTACAAAGACGAAGTGGGAGATGAGACACAAAGATTACATGAGCTCAGTTTGACCCTAACTAAGGATAATCCCGGTAAAAAAGTACGCTTTTTCCTGGATGATCACCGCACTATGTCGTTCGATTACTATGTAGAGTTCATTCATGCTCCGGGCTCTGTGATCGGTACGCATGAAACGAAGATCACGTCCCGGCGCTTCGAAAATGTAACCGAACGGGTAATTTCGGTCAATGTGGAGGATCATTCTCCTCTGATTCCGGTTACTGTACAGCCCGGTAACCTTCAATTTTCGGATGAGAACATTCGGTCGGTCCAGGTTTTCCTGGCACCAGTTGAAAATGGCAATGGCCATACCACTATTCTGAACGCCGAGAACAGTGAGGTCCGCAAGTACCTGATCTATCCGGCGAATGAAGGCGATCTGACCTATTACCGTCGTGATGAGTTCTTTTTTCAGGGAGAAACCCTGGTGTTCGAGTATGATGGGTTGCGTGACAAACAGGTAATCGTCAATTCACCGGATGCCCGTATCCTCAATCTGGTACCCACCCTGGTGGAGAACCCGGGGTTGGTACAACAGGCACTGGTCGACATCAATTACCGCAATTCCGAACGGGCACTTCGACAAACCATTGTCAACCTCACCCCCGAGCAAAACCGTAAACCATTTGCAGTACTGGTAGATGAGGATGACCCCCGCAACTGGGAAGGACGGGCTCGTTTCGTGCTCAGCAGCGGGGATATTCTGGAAGGAGACTGGATCAATTACGATACACCCGAACCGCTCATCAATTTGAACAATAGTGGGTTCCGTGTGGTGGAAGTGATCCCCTTATTGGGTCCGGCCACCTTCAATGGGGCTATTGCTGCCGTGGAAGTGCGGCTCTTCGATCCCGAAAATGAATCGGGTACCCTGGCCAGTCTGTTCTTACGCAGCGGCCATACCGAGGAAAAAACCGTGTTGCGCGGAGTACCCGCCGGCAATCCGGTTCGGGCGGAAGTCACTATCTATCGTACCGACGGCTCTGCCGATCAGCAGGAATACGTCATTGCGCCGGGTTTGAACCGGCTGTTACTCCGCATCACCGATATTAACTAATGCATTTTAATTCAGAAAAATTTTTTAACCAAAGCCATTTACGATCATGTTAATGCTATTCCCCAAAATTACCGTGCCGGGAGTACCCGGTATCGATTTCTATCGCGATAGTGATGAACCCGATCATTTTTATGCGATCAGGTCAACTCCCAAAATTGCTGTGGATCAAAACGACAAACCGATGCTCAGCTTTTTGTTCTTTGCCCGGAATGCCAAGATCGCCTATGCCAGCAGTGAGAACAAAGACCTTGTCGAATCTCAACTTGGTCAGTTGCTATTGACTGTTGACCTGGGACTGACTGAAGAAGAGCACGAAAAAGCGGTAACATACCTAAACGAAGTATTGAAAGATGAGCAGCACCCATTCGTATGGTTGTACGAAAAGATGACGAAGAAAAGCCTCCCGGAGCCGAATGCCAAGATCGCACTGCCGCAATGGCAAAAAGGTACCGCGAGCCTGCAGGTTTTGGAAGGTTTACCCAATACCTTCAAAAAACATTCCAGTACTCAGGTACAACCGTCCCTGGTGGGAGCGCAGGCTGCGGCTTTTGGAGTGACATTGGGCACTGAAGGTTCACAATTATTTTACGATGCTTTCACCAAAGGCTATAGCGGAAACGATGAAGAGGATGCAGGAATAGTCCCGCTACAGGTCATTGCAAGTTACACCGGTCAGTCTTTTGCCCTGATTCCCAGCATTGAGATCAAAGTGCGGGCTTCTTCAGTGGAGATCTATCGCTTTCTGAAGACCCAATGGGAATACTACCGCAAACAGTACGAGACCGAACAAAGAACCAAATGGAGTTTCCTCTGGGGCCTCATTGAAGAGAAAGAAACGGTACGCACCGGCGTCAGCGTCACCAAAACCGACATCAACCGGATGGTGGAAGAGATGTGGGAAAACAAAGTGATCGATATCGAGATCACTGACTACAGCGCCCTGGATCTATCCAATGAAGAAACCAGGGAAGTGAATAATCAGATCAAGCAAACTATGTTGAACCTGATCACCCAAACGCTGATCCCCAACTTCTTCGAAACGGCTATGGTATTCAATGGCAATCAGGATCAGGGGGAAAGCGATGACGACAGCGGCGACAATTTTGACGAAAATGAAGGGCTGAGTGCTGATGATCGCAACCTCGAAAACCAGGTGCAAAGCTATTATTTCTCCGAAAGTAAGGATGCAACGAAGGTGTCTAACCTGAGCATTCACATAAAAGAAGACCGGGCTATCCCTTTCAATCTTAATCCGAATGGTACCATTGCGGTACAGTTGACGGAGCAGGAAAGAAAGGATCTGATCAAATACGTGGACGTCAGCAGCCCATTGGTACAGATCCTGGAGGTGCAGGTGGGCGTTAATGCCGATTTCGTCAATGACGATATTCACTCCATCATTGTTCATCTGGATTACAAACAAAAAGATCATGAAAGTGGAGTGGTGCGTCAGGAAGCCGAAACTTTCGAATTCCGTACCGGTGAAGAAAACTATACGTTCAGAGTCACCATGGCTCGTAATGCCAAAGGCGAACTGATCGATTATTACGACATGCACGCCAAGATCAATTACAAGGCAACAGCCGAAGCTCCACCCGAGATCCAACTGAAGGATATCTCCGATAAGTCGCTGGTGGTTTCTTACGAAAAACTCGGTTTTTGCACCGTAGAGGTCAGCACCGGTGATATGGACTGGAGCATGATCAAGGATGCCATTGTGGAGTTTGAATACCTGGCTGAACCCGATAAGCCGGATACCCGCAAAGAAGTACGTTTGGCCAAAGACAAGCCTACCGGATACTGGAAGTGCTTCACTTACGGCCATGACAGCAAGGAATATCGCTACCGGGTGCGCTATATCTACACCGATGGCGACGAATCCACGACTAACTGGTCGACCGATACCCGTGACAAACTGATCATCGATGACATTTTTATTGGACGTGTAAAAGCCAATTTTGACGTGGTGATTGATCGCAATACCGTTGAATCGGTTAAGTTGGAGATCCTGTATGAAGACGCTGCGGAAGGGGTCAAGGAAGAATATTCTCAATGGTTTAACGAAACCGGAGAATATTACTGGTCGATCGCCAAGCGGGAAAACGGAACGGATCGTTTCCAGTATCGTTTCCTGGTCGAGTACAAGGACGACATGATCGAGGAAACCGATTGGACCAAAGCCGAAAGCAACGCCGAGATCCCGGTATTCCAGGCTCGCCGGTTCAAAAAGGTATTCATTCTGGATGCCGCTGACCTCGACTGGGGAAAATGGCGGATCGTTTACGCAACCGTTAAATACGAGGACTTCGACCACGGCTACGAAGTCTCGGAGGTATTTCGTCTGGATGAAGATAATTGCTTCAAAGAATTTACCGCCCTGGCCTTTGATCCGGAGAAGAACAGATTCAGTTATAGCCTGCGTTACGCAAAAATTGGCGGCGGTGGTGTAAGTATTCCGGAAATATCGGTAGAGGACAACCTTCTGCTGCTGGAAGAGCCGCAGGAAGAAGAAGAACCCGTGGACTGAATCATTAATACGGTGTCTGGTTACCTGCCCGTCGGATGCTTTCGCGGGCGGGTGACCAACCCATTCCGATACCTACGTTATTCAAACCCCAAAATAATTAGTAATGGCAAAAGTAAATGCAATTCCTACCTATACGAAAGACAACATTTTACAAGCCTTTAGGAACAGTCAGCCCCAGTATATCCAGGCGACTTTCAATCAGGATGCTTTTCGTGCTGAAGAAGTGACATTGACCCATACCTTGCCTTCTACTCCTGAGCATGACCAACCGGTGATGTATGAAGGACAAAAATATGGCCGGCCTCACTTCCGGTTGAAACCCCAGGATGCCAATCAATCGGGAGGGATCTGGTTTGTCGAGGAAGAAGATAAGCTAAAATTGCGCTTCATCTTACAGGCCTTCCGGCCGGAAGAAGATGTGATACCGCTGGATTTTCGATCTATCCAAATCAACCTGACCTATTACCACGCAGGAAGCCAACAGGAACTCAGTATGGATGTCCAGCCTGAAGATATTCGACAGGTATACATCGACCGGATGAATATTTTGAAGGATATCCATGCCAGCCTGGTTATTCCGCCGGAAAATAAAGAGGCTATTTATGAGGCACTCACCAATCTGAAGTACAGATCGGAATTAAGTGTGCGGGCAGATGTCTGGTGGCAGGAACCGAAACAAAATAATGTCGAACCCAAGGTAAGCTGGCTCAATCCAACGCCACCACTTAACGGCTCGCTCCCGTTCGGACGGGATCTGGTAGTGGAGGTCAACGCGGTGGATGAGAACAGCATCAGTGACGTCCAGCTCTGGTTGAACAATAAACTCATCCGGAAGATCGATAAACCGCCTTATCGCTGGGGAGCTACCCGGAACAGCGATGCTTTGATGAAAAACCTGATCCCGGGGAAGTATACGCTAAAAGCTACAGCCAGGGACACAACGGGTAAAGAAACGACCATTACCCGGAATTTTCAGGTGGCCGATCCGGTTGGCGTAAGCTACACCCGATTTAACTATAAAAACCTGAGCTTGAAAGGCAATTACATCTTACTGCCCAACAACCGGGTCTTTATGCAGCATAAAAGTGTCCAGGATGCGCAGACCGCCTTGAAACTCATCCAGCATTATAAAATGGATACGCATTGCGTATTACCCGGCTACGGTAAATATAATCTGGAATACTTTCTGTCCATCGGACAGGCGCCAGCCGGCAGCTCCAATTTGAAAGAGGACATCATCAAGTTCGATCCGAATAAGTTGCAGGTCGTCAATAAGCAGAACAATTGGTACATCCTGGAAGGGGCAAGTCATTCCATGCTGTTTTTCGGCCCCAATAAGCATGCCGCCTATGAGGCTTTGGAGATCATTAAGGTCTATGGCTTTACCGAACACGGGTTTGTCGGACGGCCCAACCCACCGATGTCTTACTGGAAAAGGCAGCAACAATATGTATTCAACCCTTCCGTACTCAGCAATTTGGGGACTATTAATGTGATCACTTCCAACGCCAACGTACTGTCTGGCGGATTATCCGGCGGGGTCACTATGGGCCGAAGCTTTGCGAGCAGAGGTGTAGACGGACCGAAGAAGCTCGATATAGAATTCACGGAAGTGTTGCATTTTTCCAAAAACGATCACGATGTTTTCCGCGGCATTTTCGACCAGTTGGAAGACGAAGATCTGAAGTGGGAAAAGAAAATAATTCCCAACCCGGACGGGGGGAAAGACTTCACCATTCACTACCGCAAGACCAAAGACCCGAATGTTTATTTCTTCCTGCCGCAGGTGTTCCGGCTCCAGATGAACGATGAGGGATATCCGCAGGTCAAAATATCTATGTGGAGTAAGGGTGACGGTGGTGCTGATCTGAGTCAGTATAAGATTGCCGTGGAGTGTTCCGTCCTTCCCTACATTCATCCCAACGCCAAAAAAGATATGCTGGAAAAGCTGTATCAAACAGAAGGGAAGAAGTACGCCGAACTGGCGATCGGTGGTTATTCCACTTCCCGCTTTCTGGTTGACGGCGCTTTCCGAAGCATTTTCGAGGAGCTGGGCGGAAAGGCCATTTTTGTGGACGGTCAGGAACTACCATTGGCCGGTAAGGGCCAGGAGATCGACTTGCTGGGTGGAATTGAAGTGGATGCTTCCGGTTTTAACCTGTCTTTCATCACTACTCTGGAGTCTTTTGAGGATCTCAGACGCCGGTTTGAAGAAGGGCATATTATCGGCAAGATCCAATACGAACTGGAAGAAGAACTTGAGGAAGGTGGTATTACTACCGGCAGTTACCAGATCGAAGTAGAACTCAATCTGAAAAAACTGGCCAATGTCAGCCCGGATGTAGCTATTATGCTGAAGGAAGTAACGGGAGAGGGTAGTAATGGCAGTCTTTACCTGCCGGAAGGTATTGAGTTGAAACACACCTTGCCTTATCCTTTGACTATCAAAGGAGTGGATCTGACGTTGCTGTCGAAAGTAGGAGGAGAGGTATACGATGTGGATTATCAGATCTATCTGAAAGATGAAAATTTCCCCAAGAATATTGCGAACGACGGTAGTAAGCTGTCCCTCTTGTTGAATGAAGAGGACATCAGCGATACCCGGGATAACGGTTTGTTCTGGACGGATCTCATCTGCCGCCCTCATGGCCTATACTACGATGTGGATGCGCGGGCCATAATGACTAAGATCATTGATTATGCCCACAAGGAAGAGGTGCCCTGGTCTTTAAACGTCGAATTTATCGGCAACTGGGAGCAGGTACAGAAAATACAGGTTGTTATTGCGGATCTGAATGGGAAGCTGATCCAGGCCGTTGATCTGGATGAGGATGAAACCGAGATAAAGGTACAGATGGCTACTTCCTTGTCCGCCTACCTGAACACGGCCGACGGGTTTAATCGGGAATATAAGTACAAGCGCCGATTTTTCTATCGGGACGGTACTGATTATATAGATCCCGACTGGCAGGAAAGCTCGGTTTTTGATACCACTTCTCTGTTCATCCGGCCTTATACACCAGTCTGATCCATGCCGGTGGCTATTTCAAAATCATAAACATGTTCTTAAAAATTAAACTCCATGTTAACCATACCAAGTGTATTAAACGTTGATGATGTCGTGGTTTTCCCATGCGATGAGGACCCCGAACGATACTACCTCCTTTCCACCACGCCGCGTATCCGGATGCGGGAAGATGGTACCCCGGCCTTATCCGGCCTGTTCTGGACCGATAAAGCCGACGGCAGTTCGGAATCAACTGCCGGCCTGGCCGGCGGTTGGATCAACTTCGATGTCAATCTGGCCATATCGGAAGAGAAGAAAAACAAGATCGCTAAATTACTGAAGTCTTCCGGCATCCCTGCCCAGCGTCGGAAGGAGATCATGAAAATTGAGCGAGAGCGGCTGGCGTTGCGAGCTAAAGCGCAGGGGAAGGATGCTTATCCGGATCCGGAAATCCCAATGACCGGCGAAGTTCATTTCGGTGCCATTCAGTTTACAGAGGGTAAGGTCGTATTGCTGGAAGAGCAGGACGGCGAACTGGTGGAATGGTCATCCGGAAGCGGAGAGGCCAACAAACTTGGGGACAACAACGCCGCTTTCGCGCTGCGATTGGGACCGGACGGGGCTGCCATTTGGTACAAAGCGCTCAGGCAGGGAGACAAAGCCATCGGCGTTCGTTACGAAATGACTTTTCCGGTGCGACTAGAAAGTCTGGAAATTATCGCCTATGCCGGTTCTACTCAAAAGCTGGAACTTGATCGCAAAGTGGAGCGCGTCTGGGAAAATGTAGATAAAGGTTGCACCAATGCCGACGTTGAGCGGATCAATGTATCCGAGATCAGAGAAAGTCTGATGGAAGAAGGTCTGATCAATATTGAGGTCAAAAAAGGATCGTCTCAGATTAGTGAGGAGCACGTCGGTCAGTTGCGCAATATGATGATGGGGATTATTGAAAATAAACTCAAAGAGGTGATTAAAAACCGGATGCGGGGTATTACCGAAGAAGAACGGAAGTCTTCTATGATCAGCATGATCCGTGAGGAATACAATGCATTCGTCGACCTTCGCTTTAAGCAAAGTGATGTTATAGACTGGGAAATAGCCCCCCAGGCGACCATCTCCGGTTTCCTGGATGATATCCCCGAAGACAAGAAAAAACGGGTAGCTATTCTGGTCGATCTGAGTGACCCGGAAGTCGGCACGGTCGAGATCCCGATTCAGGTAGATGCACCCTGGGATGAGGCTCCATTCGTCAATGCCGTAAAAGTAAACTGCTCTTATCCTTCGGCTGGAGAAAAAACTTCCTACATTTTCAAGAAGAGCTCGGCAACCGAGATCTGGCGGATGCGCCGTCCGGATAATGACGACGGAGAGGTCATCTATCAGGCAGAAGTTTATTTTAAAGGCAGGAGCAATCCTTACATCATGCCGGCCAGGAAAACCAATGGTGCCATCAACGTACAGGTAGGAAAAGTGGGATTGGTCAACATGAATTTTATTCCCAATCCGGTATTGGCCTCTCTTTCCGGTGATAACCGTCTGCTTTCCATTCAGGTAGACGTCAACTACAAAGATGAAAGTGCAGAGGACCACTTTGCCACTTCAGTGGTGATGACCCCGGCGGAAGTGGAGGGCAAAAAGCTGGAACGGTTTCTCGGTGGTCCCATCGATGCTCCTATTGAATACACGGTTTCCTATCTGACCAAAGAGAATAAGCGGATAGAAATGGCACCCCGGAAATACTACCTGGGTGAAGGGGAAAAGGCTGAGGTTTACACGCCCAGTCCTTTTGAGGACACGTTGGAACTGGCTGTTGAAACGGCTATTACACCGGATCAAAGTCTGAAAAAGATCATTGTAGAATTTATTTACGAAGATCCGGAGAACGAATTTGAAAGCGTGGAGAAAGTCGTAATGTCGGAAGACGACGACTGGGAACCGGTGGTCGCCCGGCTGGTGCAGCTGGATAAGGAGAAAAAGAAGTTTCAGTATCGTTATAAGGTGATCAGCGAGAACAGTGTATCCCGCAGCAACTGGATACAGGGCTCCGGAGATCAGACCATCATTCTACCCATTTTGCCGGTAATGGTAGATGTAAGCCGCCTGGGGATAGGATCGGATTTCTACACTGCTATTATAGACCTGCAGTACGAAGAGGAGGAGAACGATCTGATGGTCAATGATCAGATGTTTATCATGGATGGTGATGATATCCGGCGCTTCACCTGGTACATACCCCGGATGGATCCCAATAAAGATACGTTCCGGTATTCGCTTACACTTTATCCTATGTCGGGCGCTCCCATCACCTACGAAAACCTGGAAGCGAAAGGGCGGTTTTTGGTGCTGCGCCAACCCGAAGAAGTGTAGTACGGTCGCATTTGCCCCGGCACTTGGAGGTGAGCTTGGCCGACCGCTTTATCACTTTCAAGGCCCGGGGCACTGCTCTCAAAAATTTAATAACCCCAGTTAATCCAAAAAAAATGTTACTATTCCAACCTCCCTTTTTAGAGGTCCGCGATC
>JAGQXH010000249.1 GCA_020436695.1 Lewinella sp.
ATTTTCCGAAATCTTCCCCCTTCGGTATCGTGCTCGAGCATCATCATCCGAATGGGATTTTCGACCGTACCGAATGCAGGCGCATCCAGTGTTGTTCCCTCCTGTTGGGCCTTTACCATTTTCTTAATTCTTGGAAAAAGTATCAGCTCTTCCTTTTTCATATGCATGGCCAGTTCGCCTGTACTTTCCAGGAATAGCGCTTTGATCTCGAACAACTCCGGATGCCGGTTACCGTGCACCCGGCAAAGCTTGTCCAGATACTGGGATATCTCCGGACTTTTTTCAGTCACATATCGGTGGTGGATACGTTCAATATAGTCGGCCAGCAGATCGGGCGGCCAGGATTGATGATCATTGGTTTTTTCCGCCGGTTTACGCGTTACCTCCAGAAGTTCAATAGTAAGTGCTTCCAGAGGGACATTCCGGCTTTCGGAAGCTTCTGCCAGGCTGCGGTTGCCGTTGCAACAAAAATCGATGCCATGGTTTTTAAAGACTGTAGCGGTGCGGTAGTCATCAGCTACGATCTGACCGATATTTTTATTGATTAACTCCATGATTTTAATGTTTTTTTTTTAAAACAGATATTTGTCATAGACTCTGAATTCACACAATGGGTTTAGAGCTTTTGCTACGGTGATATTCGATCTTCATTTGGAACATCTCTGCCATTTTCCGGGCGCGCCATTTGGCTTCCACTGCTTTTTCTCCATTGAAATGCTCATCCACAGTTTCACAAAACAGCTCCAACCAGCGGTCGAAATGTACTTTTTGCACCGGCAGCCGACTGTGCGGTGGGAACGGGCTGCCGTAATAGGTATGCTCCTTAAGTAGAACGGTTTGCCAGAAAGTGTACATCTTTTTAAGGTGCTCGGGCCAACGATTCTGGATCACTCCGTTAAATATGGGGCCCAACAGCTCATCACTCCGCACTTTGGTGTAGAAGCTGTCGACTAACAACTCTATGTCTTTCATGATACCAATATCTGCCGCCATCAAAAAAATGATTTGTACAGTTCCGGGCTCCAGAACCTAATAAAGTAAAATAGAGCGAATCCTATGAAAGCAATGATCAGGGCCCAGACCCAGGCCGGTATGGCCTTGGGCGTTTCCGAGCCCTTGATCACAAATGCATCGTTGGTTTCACTGCCATAGGCGTTGATCGTAATGGATACATTGGTGTCAACTACCTCATTGGGCTTCAAACCAACTACTGAGATCTCTGGTCCATTTCGTACTTCAAAAGGTACATTCTTAATGCCCTCTATACCCCGGGATGAGCGCGCCACCACCCTCAGGAAGTGTTTACCGTCGGGGATCTTGGTGGTGTCCAGTTCAAATTTCACCGGCGGCTGAAATTCAGCAAAGGGCTGAAGATCATCATCCAGAAATACCTTTATGATCCTATTCTCTTCCATGAGCACTAGCATTTTGATTCAAGATCATATACTTAATATGTCCGGGGTCTTTTTCCTGCGGTTTCAGCAAATATTTTAAGCTGAACCACAAGGTGATCAATACAATGACTACTGCTCCCCAGGTGATCAGATAATCGATCGTTCCGGAAGGTCCAGGACCGTGGGTGATATTTTGCAGCACTTTCGGTTGATTTTGGCGGCATAGGTCACAAGCCAGAGCATTTGGGATCATACCGGCAAAAAGAAAAAAGAATAGAAGGATCGCGTGTCTCATTTTCTCCAATAGTTATTTGCGGCCGCAATAGTTTGAAATTCTGTTGCGATCACCTGAGCCGAAGCGATCAGTTGAGCCGTATCTTTCGCATAATCCTTTCGCAGTTGTTTCCTGCTCTCCGGATCGGCCTGGATTGCAGCGATGGATTTCCGGGCCAGGGTAATGGCCAGTTCCCGCCCTTCCATCGGAGTCTCAGTGATCAGACTTGGTAAATAGTTATTTTTCGACTCCATGATTATTGATTGATATTGGTGATAAATTCCCGGATACTTCCAACCAATGCAGCATCTACGGCTGAAGCTTCATTGCCCCAACTGGATCTCTCGTGATTGACGATAGCTGCGATTTGCGCGTCCGTCAATTGCTCAGCAAAACTTGGCATTTGTGCGTATTCCGTTCGGGCATCGTATCCCTGCAGGATAATCCGGATCATTAGTTCAGGGTCAGCATCATTGACCACCGAACTGCCTGCCAGCGGCGGGAATGCCCCCGGCAGGCCCTGCCCGTTTTCCTGATGACAGGCCGCGCAGGTTTGAATATAGAGTTGGTTTCCATCAGGTAGAGCGAGTTGGTCATCAGCCTGGATTGTTTGGTCTATCGTCCTGGTGGACGGTATAAAGCCGGCTGCAGTGCCGTCGGGGATCTGTGCCTGCTTGAGGCTTTGTAAATAGGTTACCAACTGCAATACCTTGTCACCGGCAACGATCTTTTTACCACTCTTGTTGAAGTATTTCCCACCTACAGGAACGACGACATCTTCCGGCCCGATCGCAATGCTGTCTTTTTCCTCAAACAGCCAGGGATAAGAAGGCATGATAGATGCTTTGACTACCGTCCGCGGATTGTATAAATGAAGCAGATGCCATTCCCTGCCCGGTTGCCGGTTGCCGATATTGGTCAGGTCGGGGCCGGTGCGTTCACTTCCAAGTAGGGATGGAGATTGCCGCCAAAGGTCCAGCCTTTGCTTGCTGTAGTAATAATCGGAAGGAATAGAAGGGCGGCTACCCCAGATTTGGTCCATCTCGATGTTGCGCACCTGCTGGGTATGACAGGCTACGCAACCCTCAGAAATAAAAACCTGCAAACCGCCACGTTCGGTCTGATTCAACGCCGATTGACCCGGCAGCGGAGCCACATCCTGCATTTGATAGGCTGGAATTACTGCAACGATCATGCTCAGGAAGGCAAAGCCCGCCACTGCGGTCCGAACCAGTCCTTTGTGATCTTTATGAAAATTAAACATCATTGTTTCTGATTATTTTACTTCCGCCATTTGCCTTGGTGATATTGTACTTTCCAACGGCTGCCTGTCCTTGACCATGAAGTAAAAATTATACGCAAAGATCAAATGGGAAATAAGCATCAACGTGCCCCCGATCGCCCGCCACAGCCAGTAGGGCTGCATGAGGATCACGGATTCGATAAAGGGCTGGCCTTCTATCCAGCTTAAGCCCTTTTGCGTCCCCCCGGCCATTAAGGAGATCATATAGGCAAATAAACCGATGAAGGCCAGCCAAAAATGCGCTCCGACCAGGACTTGCGGCGGCTCTTTGCCGCTGAGCCTGGGAAGCAGGTAGTAGATCGATGCCCATAGCAGGAAGGTAATAATGCCGTACATGGTCATATGGGAATGAGCTACATTGAAATCCGTAAAATGCCAAACGTAATTTGTGAACCTGAATGCCTGAAAGCTCCCCTGGGTGGATCCTACAAAGTAGAAAATGACGCCCACGAGGAAAAAGGGCAGAACGTAACTCTTGGAGATCTGTGCCCAACTCCCCCGCATGGTCATCAGGAAGTTGGTACTGCCTGCTACTACCGGAATAAACATACCCGCGCTGAATACAATAGCAACGGTCTGCAACCACCAGGGCAAAGGACTGAATACAAAATGGTGGGTGCCGATCATGGTATAGAACAACATCTGCGTCCAAAAAGCCAATACACCAAGGGAGTAAGAATATATGGGTTTGTTTAAAGAAGCCGGTAGATAATAATAAACCAATCCCAGTGTGAAGGTCATGAACCACATACCTACGCCCTGGTGCATATAATACCCCTGAATGACCGTCTCCCCCAAGGCATTTTGGTAAAGGGGCAAATACCCGATAACTGCCAGGATAATAGTCCAACCCAGGGCAGCCAGGATGAACCAGTTGGAAATGTATATTTCTGAGATCTTTCGCCGGGCTACTGTCTGGTAAAAATTCCAAAAAGTAAGTATTAACCCTACGACAAAAACCAGAGCTACGGGCCAGATATATTCCCGGTATTCGCCTCCGCCGTTATTGATGCCGGCCATTAGCAAGATATTCCCGGCTACCACGGAAAGATTGATCAGCAACCAGGCTCGCCAGGCTGTTTTATAGCTATGAATGACGGTATTTGAGGTACGACTGATCACAAAATATCCCAATCCTATCATGGCCATCGAGGCCCAACCCCAGAAAACGGTATTGGTATGTACCGGCCTCAAACGGCCGAAGGATAAAAAGGAAACGCTATCCATTTCCGGCCAGACGAATTTCATGCCGAGGTACTGACCGATAAGCGTACCGAATACCAGCCAAAACACCCCTGCTCCCAGATAGTAAATAATAATACGTCGCAGCGGAAGAGGTGTTTCCAAACTCAGTGGCGTCTGCTTTTTTTCATCAAATACCGGGTTTTCAACCTCCCGGGTGATCTTGGTGATCAACCCCTTAGTGTCCAAGGCCGCGGTTTTGCCTCCTAATTCTGTACCGGACAAGGCAAAGTCAAAGGCTTTTTTTCTATGTTCCAGTATCTCGTCTATTTCGGGCTCTTCCAGGCTCATCAATTCCTCTTTCAAGGCGAATCGCCTTTTTTCACTTTCCTCCTGCCCTAAACTCCGAAAGTAAGCGCCAAGCCGAAATGACAGGATGATCACTGCTACGGCCAATACCACAACCACAAGAAACAAAGTACCAAGGACACCCGGGCTTACCAGCCAGTTTTCGGTGCTTACGCGCTCCGTCTGAGCATAAAGCCCGGGCAGCCAAGGCCAGAAGACAATGAGGAAACTTAAGATACCCCGACAAATCATATTCTGGATTTTAAGATCCATTTGTCCTTTTTATATTCGACACGTAACACTTCTCCCACTTCTCTGTCCATTACGCTTCCCGTTTCAAAAACGTCAGTCCGATTTCCAGTCCGGTTGCCAACTCGTACAGACTGGTGCTTTCCAGCATCTTTCGAAGATTGTTGCGGATATCCACAAATTTATCGTGCAGCGGGCAGGGCTGTTGAGCGTTGCACTGCTCCAGTCCCAGGCCGCAGCCGCGGTAAATATTATCCCCATCAATGGCTCTGACGATTTCACTTAAACGTATCTCATCGATGCGTTTTTTTTCGATCAGGAAACCTCCGTGAGGTCCCTTTAGAGAGTCTACAATTTGGTGGCGCGACAGTTGCTGCAGAATCTTGGCTGTAAAAGCTTCCGGGGAATTGATCTCCTGGGCAATTTCCTTCAACATCACCCGTTCGTCCTGTAAAGACTGGGTGGCAATATATAAGGCTGCCCTAATCCCGTATTCGCATGCTTTGGAAAACATAGGCGTTTTTTGTGGTACACAAATGTAAACTAATTTTTTTATTTCGGATAATTTTATCCGAAATAAAAAAATAATCTTCCCAAACAAATTTTAAAGTCTCTCAAGATCTCTGCTGATACTGTAGTTCCCATACTTCGATCACAATCGCTCTTTGGTAAGTAACGTAAAGACGAAAGCCCCCATTGCCCAGCCGCTCACTGTAATGGTGATCTCGATCCAACTGGGAGCATATTTCACGATCTAGCCCAGGAGCCTGGGATAAAGCCCGGTATCATCAGTCCCATCCCTTTCCCATCCAGGTCGAAAACAGATAGATAGCACTCTGACTGTAATGAGTAGGAGCATAAAACTCTTTAAAAAGCTCGGAAAACAGCATAATCAGGTTGATCTGGGCAGCAACGGTCACGATCATGGCGATCCTCCGCAGAGTATTGCCTGAAATCTTATGGAGGAATGTTTGCGGATGAAGAATAGGATGGTCAGAGCAGGTCCGGCAGCAAAAGCAGAAGTCAGGAAGCGGGGACCCAATAAAGAAGAGTTCCAAAACGGACGAGACGGTAATTTTGCGTCTTAAACCCATGCAGGTAATTCGCTCTCGGCCAGATCCCGACCTACTAACCTTCCGCCTCCGATGGTGTGACAGGTAGCGCATTTTGCGCTGAACAATGCAGCCGTTCCGGTTTCACTTTGTGCATATAACTGACTACCTAAGTACAAACAAAGCAAGCAGAAAGACAACGATATTTTTCTCATGAGGGTGTTTATTTAACGTGAACCACAGCCGGATGTCGACAATATACTTTTGATAACCAATATCTCACAAAGGCTCAAAACATGGAGACCCGACCCCGACGAGTCGGGTCGGAGCCTCCTTGCCCCGGTTTTTTTTTGGATCTTGATCATGCTCATTACCATACCGTGGTTCACGTTATATGCGTTTGGGATGAGGAAAAGTCGAAAGATGATCCTTGATGTCTGTTTTATACCATCGCAGGTTGTGCCGGATGCTCCAAATGGAGGCCGCACTCCGTTTTATTACTGCCGGCCCAACGCCCCTTGCGTCCTTCTCCTTTTACCGTACAATGCCGGCACCCAATAGAACAAAAGCCTTGTTCTAGCAGTGGGTGGGGCGGCAATTGAAACCGTTGCTCGTAAATAGCGGCCTGCGTTTCATCTACATCCAGCAGAGGATAACATTTGATGATGTCGTCCCTTCCACCGGCCCGGCCGAAAAAAAGTAGCCGGTCGCGATTGGTAGTTTGGTGCCTCCTTAAACCCGAGACCCAGATCTTATACCTGGCCTTGAGGGTATTCATCACTGCTATTTTATTGAAAAAGCAGCAAGCATCCGGGTCGGTTTCCCAGAGCCGGCGTTGTACTGTCAATTGCTGAACGACGGGCGTTGGGCTGATATCTACAACTTGTAACTTCAACAAACTAGTAAGCTTTTCCTTATACTCGATGGTTTCGGGAAAATGAAACCCCGTGTCAATAAAATGAATGATCTGGTTGGGACGGACCCTGCTGACCGAATGGAGCAGCAGGGCCGACTGAGCACCAAACGAAGAAGTGACTAAGACTTCCTTTTCATTCCACTTTCCAAACAAAAACAGTATTCGTTCCTCAATGTCGAGTTCACTGAACTGCTCATTGAACTGCTCCAGCTTCGTTTCCAAATTGCTGTCTGTCATATGATAAGCAATCTCTGATGACCAAGTTTTTTCCCATCCCAAATACTGAGCAGGTACATTCCCGGCGCACAATCCGGCGGAAGGTTAAAGAATAGCGTATTATGACCACTGCTCAAGGTTTCTTTGCGTTCCATGACCACTTTCCCGCGAGCATCCGTTAACTGAATACTTGCTCTGTGATGTTCGGTCGCTGTTATCCTAAGCGTAACAAGATCCGTAGCCGGGTTCGGATGTACCTTAAATTGGATCTGTGCTGCCGTTGCCGGCTCAGCGACCGGTGAGAGGATAGGACCGATAAAAAATATCTCATCCTGAATAATGGTAATGGAGGTGTTGCGGCGAATGACATCAGCCAGCCGGGTTTGTTTGATCCATTCCTTTTCTTCCGCCGACAGGTCGGGGTCATTTTCGTAATAGAAGCGGTCGCCACGGCGCAGGGCTGAGAATTGTTGTTTGATGATCGTCATGGCCGTTAAACCAAAAAGTGCATCCGGCATATGGTTTTCCGCCAACATTCCTACCCAGGGATCAATTGAATTGATCTTTCCCTTGTAGATAAACTCCAGCGACTGGTTCATCAGCGGATCGGAGGTGAACTCTGAAAAGCTGGTCAGGAGGGATAAGCCGAGATCAGCCCGCACGGTATTGTAGTCCGGCAATCCACGGTCCCTTCCCCGATTGATATTCATCGCAACCAGATCGAGCCCTCCGGCGCCCGGAGGGCCGAAAAGGAAGTTTCGCAAATCGTCAATGACCTTGCAGTCAAAGTCTTGTTCCACCACCGTGGACATACCCATAAGATAGCAATCAATGCCTCCAACCTCAGTAGTTGCGCCGGGATTGAAATAGGCATCTCGCAACAGAATATCTCCCATGGGATGATCATTGCCATCATTATCCATACGTACCAACAAGCTGTTGATGGTAGTGTGTCCGTAGCGATAGGCCGCGGTATTGAACACATTCAAAATTCCTGGATCAACAGTGGAGTCATAACCACTGTAAGGCGCCAGGTGAACGCCTAAAGCCGGGAGCCATTCTTCATAAACAATGGCCTGCAATAAGCCGCCGACCAGTTTACGGGCTTGCTGGAAAAGCATTTCATCGGTCCAATCCGGATGTGCTGCTTTGAGCTGGTCACAAAGCCGGTTGTGCTCCCGCACAAAAAGCGTATGTATAGCGGTGAGAAAAGGGTTCTCATTAGCCCGGACGTCCCCGGCAACAAACCATTTCTTAACGAATGGGATTGGCATAGCCATCGGTGGTGCCTGCAGGCTAACCGGGTCAGCCAATTCACCGGTAGTGGTATTAAAGGGAAGCAGATTGCCTGCTGACACCCGCATTTTTCCATTCTCAAAGCTACGCAGCCACAATGACCGGTCCATATCGGACCCGTACACCCCGGAAGCATCAATAAAGGCCGTGATCCCATTGATGTAGCGCCTTGGATTATCTGTACTCGTACCGGTGAACGGAGCGTAAGCCGACCGGTGCATCGGGATCACAACGTCTCCACTTCCATCCGGATCGAAAAAGGCATCGAACATGGGCACGGCAATATCCAGCTTTTCTACTGGATGGTCTTCCGAAAGGGTAATATCGTGGTCGATAAACTGGCCCCAGGCCCAGGTATAGGCACTCAATCCCCGTACGTCATCGGCTAAGGTGTTTTGCTGAAAAAGCGTATTGCTGATCAAACGCGGATTTGGCCGGTCTGCACCTGCCGGAGAGGAAATGTTATCGCCAAATCCGATAGTGCCGACAGCCGGCAGTAGGGTACCCGCACCACCGTACTCGGGATGATCCAGGTTGTTGTAAAAGCCGTTGAAGGTGCGGAACTCCTGCCCCTGCAGGGTTTGACCTACGACAATAGCTATTAACAACACAAAGCGGTATCTGGTATAGGTTTTCATGAGATATACATTCATTTAGTGCTTATTTAAATATTACTTCTTGTTCTTCCACAATAGGTTGCCGGTCATTGAGACTGACGAAAGTGTCGCTTTCCTTTTTCAAGGCGCCGCCCCGGGAAACAATAAACCAGGTTAAGGGCATGACCCCGCCAAAGAGAAATATACTGGCTCCGATGGCGCGCATCCAGGTCAGGGATTCAAAGGCAGAGCCGGAAATGAAAGTATTGGAACGAGCAAACCAGAAACCGTGATCTAAAACCGTTTTGAACTGGATGGCTCCGGCCGGGAACAGGTCCAGGATAACCATGAGCATCAGGCCCACATTTATGGACCAGAAACCGAGTTGAACCACAGATCGATTCCAGCGAGCCGGTTTGATCAAAAGTCTGGAGGCAAATAGTAGTGCGGCCAGGGAGATATTGCCGTATACTCCCATGAGTGCAGCATGGCCGTGATTGACCGTCAGATAGGTACCGTGTTCAAAATAATTCATGATCGGCAGATTGATGATGATGCCCATGACGCCCGCACCGAAGAAATTCCAGAAATTCACGGCGATGAGGAATAAAAATACTTCGGGAAAGGCAAAATCGGAAATGGTTCGGGGCGTGACGCTTTTACCGTTACTACCATTGAGCGACAAGAAGGGCATATTTTTAAACCTCCAGGCTTCGACGGTCAGCAAGATCAATGGGACGAACTGCAGGGTCGAAAAGACACTTCCCAGAGCCATGGTCGCCACCGGTTTGGCGTTCCAATAGAAGTTGTGAGATATACCGAGTAAGCCCGTTCCCAGAAACAAGAGCGTGGCGATAAACACCACCCGGATGGCGGCCTGCCGGCTGACCAGACCCATCAGGACCATAAGATAACTGACGATCACGGTGACAAATACTTCGAAAAATGCCTCTACCCACATGTGAATGACCATCCATCTCCAGAAGTCGGCAATGACAAAATTTGTTTCCGGACGAGCTACAAAGCCGGAAAGAAACAGCAATGGGATACCCACTACCGAATACATGATCCAATTAGGTAAATTCCAGGGTTTCCCTTTGATAAAGGCCGGTTTTACGCCCCGGTATACAATTACTCCCCATAGCCCAAAAATAACCATGAGTAGTGCCTGGTACAATTTGCCGAAGTCCACAAATTCCCAACCCTGGTTTCCGAGCAGGTACCACCATTCTCCCAGCAGGCCTTTGGGGCCCAGCAACATACCTGCAAGAGAGCCGCCCACTAAAATAAAGAGCAGGGCGAACAGGAGGTTAATCAGCCTCAATTGCCCCTTCACCTCCCGTTTGGCAAGTAAAGGAAGGATAAAAATAGAAGAGGCGATCCAGCAAGTGGAGATCCAGTATAGGGAGAGCATCAGGTGCCAACTGCGGGTAACGGTGATCGGAATGGCTGCAGAAATGTGAATACCGAAAAAGCCCAGGAAATCGATAAACTCGTTCAGGGTCATCACACCGCATAATACCTGAACCAGGAAAAGTATAATGGCTACGTAAAAAAATCTAAAAGAAGCCTTCTGGGTTCTGGTCGGAGCGTATTTATTAATCTGATTGAAAGTCAAAAACCCGGATGTCCCCTGCTTAAAGAATTTATTGGGTAGCTGATTGTATTGACCAATAAAGTAGAGCACCACCCCGCAGGCCAGCACGAAAGCCAGCAGGCCGAGCACACTCCACAGGATGACCGGGGAGGTGGGGTTGTTACCCGCAAGCGGGTCATAAGG